>FR878732.1 GCA_000434395.1 Clostridium sp. CAG:568
CCCTCACGTGCACTAGAGAGTTTACAGAAAAAATCGTTAAAATTGAAATGTTGCGTTTTCCTTTTTTAGATAAACTGACATTGTTTTTCATTTTAAAAATGAAGCCGAAGATTATGTAGATTGCTATATGATAAGCATAATATATTGTCCAATCTAAATATATATTCTGACCTTCGAAGAAAGACATGGTTAAAATAGTATCATTACCTGTTAAATTTAGGATTGCTCCTAATGATTTTGCAGTGAATATTCTTGTTGCATGTGTGGCACATAATGATTGGATCCATTGGAATTTCTCTTCATCATAAGTGATTAACAAAAGCAGTTGTGTTAGTCCAAACATATACAAGGAATGAACTATTCCTTGTAAGGCTCTTATGCTTGACATGGTGCTTCTTAAATATGCAAGAGGAACAGATAAAAGTATGAGTGAAAAAATAGTAATGAGATTCCAAAACCACCACTTCTTCTTATAGTGACCTTTTATATTGAATAGATAAATAGATAGAAGGACTTCAAAATCAGCTGATAATATTATGACAAGCTGTTTAAGGATTTCTTCTCCTAAAAGTTTGCTTAAGAATTCATTCATTTTGAATTACCTTGAAGATAATTGACAAAGGCTTGTTTGAATTCTTTTTTTCGAGGCCTAGAAATCAATAATTTTTCATTACCTAAATAACAGTAAGTATCATCTATATTAGTTATGAACTTTAGATTTACTAGATAGCATTTGTTACATAGTGAGAATAAGTTGCTATTTAATTTTTCTATCACAGATTTAAGAGTTCCTAAAGACATAAATTCCCTTTTAGAATCGGTGTGATATACGATTCTATGATGTATTGCTTCTACATAGGTGATTTCATTTATGCTTAGTCTGATTGAATTTCCTTTATATGTCACCACGATGCTTTCTTCTAAATTGGATTTGTGAATTCTATTTACGGCTCTATCAAATTTTAATGCGAATTCTTGATACTGAATAGGCTTAACTAAGAAATCCAATGCTTCTACTTCATATCCTTTTATTGCGTATTGCCCTAAAGAGGTTATGAAGAACAAAATAACATTCTTATCTTTTTCTCTTATCTTCTTAGCTAAATCCATTCCATTCATTTCAGGCATCTTTATATCTAAGAAGATTAGATCAAAATCAAATGAATAAGAGTCGATAAATATAATTGGATTTGAAAATGTGATTATTTCAAACGAAAAGCTTGGATTATTCATCTCATACTGTTTGATGAATGTCTTTAATTTGGAACGATCCAATTCATCATCTTCTACAATTGCTATTTTGTTCATATCCGTTTAATTTATATCAATAGTATTATAGAAGAAAAAGGACTATTTAGTTCTTATAAAAATTAGTATCGGTCAAAAGATTGTATTTAGGTGATGGTTATTAATGATTTACTTTATATCTGACCCAAAGAGTGCCACCATCCATCACTTTAGCTTCAATCAAATTGAGATCTACTGAATTATAGTTTGATAATCTTTTTTTGTTGAATAGAGCCGTAGTCTTAGTGGATCCATCAGCACAAGGAGCAATTACTACATTGATTTCATTACACATACCTACATGGATGAAAGACTAGTTTAATGTTACACCTCCACCCAACATCAAAGTCTCTATTTCAAAGAAGCTTTATAATTTATCCAATACTGATTTGTAATCTATTGGAATATGGGCATCTTCTTTTATGGAGAATCTCGGAAACAATGTGCTGGTCAAACTTATAGAGCTAACCATCTAGAATATCAACGGCGGATAAAATGTCGAAATAGGAAACAAGGTCGATTACAGAAATAAGAAGGACATTTTAGGAAATTCAATGCTAAAACAATGAAAACTCATGGCTAATTATTTTAATAAGCAATTGATTTATTGATACTAAGCTTTGATAACTAAAAAAATTGTCTATATTGTTTATAAAAAATCTTTGATATATAATGCTATTGTATATAACCAACAAAATAATAGAAACTGAAAGGATGGTGGAAAAGTATTATGCATAATATTCTTGGAAAGATAGTATTATCAGCAATTTCATTAGTATCTTTGTTCTCTTGTAAGACTGATAATCCAATTACTGATCTTGGGCCTTTTACTATATTAGGATTAGATCCGTTCACATATGAATATACATCTGGAACTTTGGAAAAAGATAATTCAGGGAAATACTATGTAAGAGATGAATTCTATTTCAGTCACTATTTAGCAGTCACCAGGGTCGACAAATCTGTCGATGTTAAATGTTATTCTATCGTAGATCCAGAAGAAGGATCAGATTTGAAGTATGTATTAAATAAAATTTCTTTTGATGATTTTGAAGTAGGAGAGAAGGTAATATTTAAATGGAAACCGGGCATGGAAGATTATTATGCTTTTAAAACAATACCTGTATTTGAGATGTATAAGTTTTCAACTAAAATAGAATTGACTGAGTTTACTAGAGTCAAAGGAAAGATACTGAATTCTGATAAAATCTGGTATGGAAGTTGTGATTATTTGTTTGAGGATGAAAAAGAATCTAAGTATATTAGTTATGTTGGTTGCAATAGTTCATCAGATATGACTGTTACTTGGAACTTACAGAATAGTCAATTCAGCGACAAAGAAAGCTATGACTGTTATGTAGTCGAAAAGGATAACTTAGCTTTATTCTTAATAAACAATAAGGAAGTATGGTAATCATTAAAAGGGGCTGAGGCCCCTTTTTATTATGCTTTTGTTGTGTGCCAACATCCATCACTTTAGCTTCAATCAAATTGAAATTTACTGGATTATAGTTTGATAATCTTTTCTTATGCAAAATAAAGTCGTAGTGTTAGTAGATTCACCAACATGTAGAGCTATTCCCACATAGACTTCATTATACATTTAAAGAATGCACTACTTTTAAGAGCTATTAAAAATGAAAGACTAATGTTATAAGGGACTTTGCAAAATCAACAACTGATGTTTGGATTTATTCATTGCCTAACAATCTTTAATTGCAAAAGAAAATTGGTAAATTTAATATTTATTAGCTTCTAACCCATTTTCCTAAAGTTTTATCGAATTTAACTTTACTATCGACTGTTGCATTTCCTGAAAGCCTAGTGTGATCAACTGTTCCAGTTTTGTTGTCTGTCGATGTCAATTTGCAATACATGCTAGCTATATAAATATATTGTTGGTTATTGTCTGTGATGATCTTTGAATTTGAATCATAATTACATTCTTTTAATGTTGGCAAAGTAGTGTCGTTTGTTGAATATTTACCATCGTTATTAAAATAATATGTTTTACTATTTGCTCTAAATATTCCATCGTCTTCATATGTTCCGACATATGAATTTGTTCCATCATTATAATAGGCTGTTTCATTTGAAACTAAAGGTCTTGAGAAACCTTTCACATGACTGTTATTTGAGCAATTGCCTATCATATAGTCATAACCATAAGTTATAACTTTAACGCTTTGTTTATTCAATTCACTAAATGGATTGTTGGAATTAACTATTGTGGAGCTGCTTAATGTGCCATCAGGTGTATAACCTATTTTGCTCAAATTTATAGTTCCAGACAATTGATAGTCCATTCCACTATCATTTCCAGTTTTGAACAATAATGTTCCTTTAATTTGGACATTTGGATTGGATTTGTATTTTTGGAAAGATTGATCTTTAAAGACTCGTTGGCCGTAACCATCTCCTGATATGTTTGCTTCTGTAGCATTACCATTTTGGTCTTTACCACTCATATCAGCCAATTTAATCAAATCTGTAGTCACACACTTATAGTTTTTATCATAGTAATAATAAGACTTATCTAATACTGATATTTGGCCTGCTCTTTTGGCCTTCTTATCGTAGGATAAAAGCGTAGTTGAGTACTTGTCAACTATAAGACTAGAACCTGGTAGGAACTTTATCCTTTTATCTAATGTCAAGAACGAGTTTTTGATTTCTAAATCGAAAAACGATGAAATTGGTAAACTATACTTAGAAGTGTTTACGCTTATCGAAATGCCGCTGACTTTTATATCGAACTTAAATTCACCGATTGATACACTGCAATTGTTTATAATAATTTTGATTCTTTGAGAGATAGAATAGAGTTTATTAGCTGACGTTTCATCTATTGAATTTTCTTTATAACCGATAACATCGACATAAGAATCTTCATTATATGTATTTGGTTTATCTAACTTAATAAAATAATTACTATTGGATGAACCAATAAAATTTAATTCAAATTCCTGCTGGCCTTTTAGAATAGTTAAGTCACCAACAACAACATCCCTAAATGCCTGGGCATTTACGTATCCGTTTAGGCTACCCTAACCGTTGGTTTGATCATATTTAACTCTTGCTTTGCATCTTAAATAAGGTAGCTGGTAGACTTGAAAGGGGAAGACATCATTATTTACATAACTTTGAGTCATGGTTCCACCTCTATAGTCGTGTATGACCGCTAAAGTTCTTAAAAATCCTCCGCCTTCTACATTAATTTGACCTGTTCCTACAGAGTCTATTATTAGTCCATCGGAAAATAGTTTTCCTCCATTGTTTATGGTGATATTATGTCCGTTCAAATCTAAGCACACGTATTCTTTGGTTATGACACCTTGAGTGATACCTGATGTGTTAACTCCATAATTGCCTTCGACTTGCATTTGACCATTTATTATTAAATCGTTTTGAAGCACGACAGTATATTGTCTATTTTCTTCATCTGGCTCTACATGTACTGATTCTGAATTAAATTCGTTTTTCTTGCTGTCTGATCCATCATTAAAAAGGAATCTGACGCTGACCCCTTTATTGATAGTGGTCTTTGTAGTTGCTCCACCTAAGAATACTTTCTTTTCACTATCTAACCATGTAAAGTCATTGGATAAATTCAATTTTCCTACAGCAACACCAGCATTAAAGTCAACAGTGCCTGATGAAGTGTTGTTAATAGTATCACTTAGATTATACTTAATATCATCATCCAATGTTTTTTTGTTAAAAATAGCATATAAAGTTGTATCAGCTATGAAAGTCTTATCTAGTGATATGAAGGAATCGGATGGATTCCCATTTGATCCTACCTCTTTAAATCCAACAAATTCATAGTCCTTAGAATTTCTATCTTTATAGAAGCTGTTTTTAATAAAGGATGTTGGAATGGATGATCCTTTATCGATGGTGATGGAAGTCGACGAATCTGGAGTCACAAAAGTTTTATTGATTGTTATTTTTGACTTGGTGATTTTATATTCACCACTATATTTTTTTCCCCAGTCCCAATAACTTTTAATTTCTTTCGTCACATAGATATTAATTTCCCATCCTGAGAATTTATTTATACCCTTAAAATGATAGGTTCCCTCTTTAACTGTTTTATTAAAATCATTATTGCATATTGAATTTACATCTGTGAAAAAATTTTTGTAATTATTTTCATCCTCAATTTTCGTTTCTTGTTTTACTACTATTTCTTCTTTATATCCAGTGCAAACTTGATACTTAAAACTAATCTTTACTTTCTCATCTTTGTTAGTTTTATTTATTTGAATAGTACTAGTAGTATTTAGTTTGTTGTTTATGACAAAACTGGAGAATCCTACAGTTGAAATAGAGACAGACAAGAATAAGGTGAGCAATGCTAATAAACCTTTTTTATAACTTTTCATAGTATCTCACCTCACTCTAGAGAATAAGAAAGGCTGAATGTGACTGAATATGTCACATTCACCAATTCTTTTGCACTTACACTACTTGACTTTAGGAAGAACTCAAATGTCAAAGGGACTTCTTTTGTTGATGAATCCGTGTTTAATAAGTAATATAAACAAAAATCCGATGTTGTTTTAAATGGTAAAAAGAAAGTGGCACCATAATTGATAGGCTTAGTTGATTTTATCAAATCGACTGTATTACCTATTAAGTTAGATGTATACACTGTACAAGAATCCATGATATTTTTTGTGTTTATCCAAGTAGCTTTGTTGAACTTGAACTCAGCTTTTAAATAAAAGTTATCGTCGAATTCAATATTCTTAACTTTAGTTTTATCCATTGTAGCTGATAGTTTCACTGACGGATTTCCTATTACTTCATAGTCGTTGCCAAACTGGGCAACATTAAACCCAGTAGAGCTATTATCGACAACAGAAAATCCTAATTTTTCTAAAGTATAAGAATCTTTGACCTTATCAGTGATATCGGCTACACCAGCCTTCAATTCGACTGATGCTTTATTGTTTTGGGTTATATTCCAAGCGGAATAACCGATTCCTACAGCAGCAAAAGTAACAAGTACTATTGCTAGAGTAGACACTTTTATTAATCCATAGTTGCTTTTCTTTTTCATCATTTTAATAATAAACTCTCTAGTGCACGTGAG
>FR878733.1 GCA_000434395.1 Clostridium sp. CAG:568
CCAGTGAGAGGGGTGCAGTACATAAACCAGTGGCTTGATAAAACTGACAAATGATTAGTAATGGATTACGAAGCTTGATACTCTGGCAGGAAGCTTGACAGTCAACTGACCAGAAGCCTTGTCATAAATGTAGTTAGAAGCATCAATCTCAGTGTAGACATCTTGTTTGTTTCTAGTAGTGATACCTTCAATCTTCTTGATTTCAGTTCCAGCAGGAAGATGGACTATAGCACCATGGTTAGATGAAGAAGTAAAGGCAGTATAAGTCTTTCCATTCTTTCCTAAAACAGTCATATTGAATCTGATCGTAGAAGCTTTATCATCGATTTGTGTCTGGAAGGAGAACATCTCGATGTTATCCAACTTGTTACCGATCAAACCATAGTTTCCATCACCCTTTGTGTCGATTAAGAATTCAGTAGATTGGCCATCTTGACCGACAGCAGTTCCACGGACATATCCGTTTACTATAGCAGATGTAGGTACCAAGACATAACGTGTGATTTCAGTAGAAGACTTGTAGTTTACAACTGAAGCGACAGAAGAAGTCTTGTTATTTTTATCGTTAGCAGGGAAACGGACATACTTAGTATCATCAGAGACATATATCACCAAGAAGTTACCGAGTCTTCCATAACTTCTAATAGTAGGATTAGAAGCCTTTTCAGGAACTGTGACTTTAACAGACTTTGTTTGGGTTATGTTCTCAGTAGAAGTAGAGGACTTCTTAGCAAATAGTTTGTAGTCAAATTGCAATGTATAATCACCAGCAGGCAAAGAATCACCAGAAGCATCCTTCATAGGTATTGCGACTGTAGCCATAGCTACATAATATCCAGAAGAGATGAATGACTCAGTGACGAAGGATTTCAATAATTGATATCCGTTGTTAGCAGGATCATCATTCTTGAGCATATCTTCATCATCATTGCTATCGTCGCTAGAAGAATAAATGTAATCTCTCAACCAACCAGTTTGAAGTGTTTTTCCAGAAGCATCCTTCAAAGTAACCTTTCCGTTGTAGCAGGAACGATTCATGAATTGCTTAACGACCAACAAATCAGACTTTCCTTCAACACCGGCATAGACTCCATCATGCTTGCCTTCTTCGAACAATTCACCATCAGTATCAGTTCCAAGCTTAGCAAAGTTGAAGTCTTCCAAAGTCTTAGATCCAGCTGCAATCTTATTCAAATGATCATTTACGTTATATGTATCCAAAGAACCATCATCTTTCAAATATGAGCTATAGTCGGTAGCATAGATTTGTGATCCGAAGTCAGCATTAGGCTTTCCTCCAGAGATGTTATGAGCGACTGAAGCCATGACATCAGAATTCAATGTGGAATCATCAGTTCTCTCAAAATCGAACTTCTCAGCTGCACTAGCCTTTGAATAATCTCCGTAGAACTTAATATAAGGAATACGAAGTGTAGTATCAGTCGAAGCATTAGCAGCAGTAGTGCCGGTAGGTTCTAATACGACATAACCTTCCAAATAAGTACCATCGGAATAATACTCATTAACATAGTCGGTCAAGTAAGAATCTTTGCTGTAATCCTTTTGAACATTCAAGAGACTATCGCCAGGTTGAACAGTAACTGATTTAATAGTATCGAATGCGACCATATGGTCGTCGGTGGATTGCATATAAGTTGTAGGCAATCCTTTAGCCAACATACTTGTATCAATACCAGAAGTCTCGATATCGGAACCCAAGATTCCGAGACGTGCTTCAGGAACTGCAACATACAATTTGACATCATAAGTCTGAGCTGTCTCAGTCTCGTTATGAGTGATGAAGGTCAAATCGATATTGGCATCGTTATTTCCATCATTATATCCAAGTTGGATCTTAGCACTTCCATCGCCTTTAATATTAGACTCAGTGGAATCACCAGCTTGGCTTTCCAACCAAACCTTGTTGTTCAAAGCTCCTTCGACGTTGATCATACCAGCACCGGATCTTCTAGGTGAAGCATAGTTATATTCTTCTGAATTCTCAGCGAAATCTTCTTTACCTGTTAAAGGAGAAGCTTTCTTGCTGTCCCAAGCACCACCGATGTTCTTATCGATTACTTGTCCGTTATCATCCAAAGCCTTCTTTGTACGAGAAGAAGAGATTTGGAGCAAGGAGTCATCGTGCAAAGGAGTTGCAGTAGACTCGATACGAGCCATGATATGATCTGTATAGGCTTGTTTCTCTTCATCGGTAGTTCCAGGATTGTTAGATAACAAGGTAGCCATAGCTCCAGAGAAGTTAGGAGTTGCCATGGATGTTCCAGACATTGTTCCATACTCACCGTTGATAGCACCTAAGATATCAGTTCCAGGAGCTGTAATATCAGGGTTGAAATTAAGGTTGGTAGCAGGACCATCGGATGAGAAGTAAGACATCATCTTAGCACTGTCGTTATCCTCGAGCTTACCATTCTTATCATAAGAGACTTTACCTTCACTGGTTCCGGCAGAACCGAAGGTTTGTTGTCCAGTAGTCTTAGGAACACTTACGACAGGAATTGTAATAGGCTCAGTAGCACCAGTTGTAAGGTTGAATCTTCCACCATCCTCAGCTTGGTTGTTGACGATGATCAAAGCCTTAGCACCAAAGTGTTGTGCATTGGTAGCTTTCTCGACAAATGAGATATCACCACGGTTTACAACTGCGATTGTAGGTTCTTCGAATCTTGTCTTTCCTTGAAGAATATTGTTGTATTCAGACTCCTCACCGGCTCCACCAATGTATATATACTTATATTCAGTGGTAGATTCAAACAAATTATCAATAGGATAATCAGTATTTTGATCGGTGAATGAAGTGCTTCTATTTCCAACAATCAACTTCTTATGGTAAGACTTGTCGAGGAAGGAAGAAGCGATGATATTAGGTGAAGAAAGCAAAGCGTAACTTCCAAACTCAGAAGGCTCTACAGTATCCAAAGTAATTGTATCTGCAAAGAATCCTGAATTACGTGCATAAGAAGCACGTCCATCGTTACCAGCAGCGAAGTTAACCTGTGTCCCAGCTGCTTCGAGCTTATTTACAAGCTTATAGATTTCTCTATCGCTTTCACTGTTATCGACTTGGAACAAAGCTGAACCCAAAGAAAGGTTGATAACATCTAACTTCAAGTTAGCAGCATCTTGGAATGCATGTAACAAAGCGTTAGATGTAGCACCTGAGCTATTATCAGAGAAAACCTTCATAATAGCCAATTGAGCATTAGGAGCTGCACCTTCATAAGTCTTACCATTAGCAGCAGCTAATGAAGCGACGTGAGTTCCGTGAGCGTTAGAAGTTGTAGTGTTGACATTGTTGTCGTTGTCAGCATAATCGTATTCCCAAATAATCTTGTTATTTACATACTTAGCATTGGTTCCATGAGTACCGGCAGTATTCTTGACTTCATCCATATCTTCCTTAGTTCTAGAGACATTGTTAGCGGCTTCTCCAGTGATAGGACGGAAGGCTTTCTCATCGTATTTATCATCAGCAGTGACAGCTACTTGGTTGGCATAAAGACCAGTATCCATAATACCGATAGTCATTCCATCACCTTGTTTCTTAGGAGCTTCTATATCAGTATCTTGAAGACGCATAGTAGCACGAGAATAAGATGTTGTAGTACGATCAGTATCAGTAGGCTTTCCTGAATCATCACCAATTCCTATCTCAGTATCAGTTGCCTGAGTATCAGGGAGTCCATAAGTCTGATTGAAAATCACATCTTCTACTACATCGAAAGACTTAACCAAATTCTTGTAAGATGAATTGAAGGTCACTGCATAACCATTGAACAAGCTTCCTTCAAAAGTATCGGTGATAGTGTAATTAGCCACACCGAAAGTCTTGTCCATCTTAGCTTTAAAAGAATAACGAGTAGAAGCGGAATTATCTTTCAATTCGACTAAATAACTGCTCTTTCCTGAAAGTAAACCAGCATCATAAGAAGTATTACATGAAGAAAGTCCGGCAAATCCACCAACGACAGCCAAGGTAGCTAAGCTAATAAATAGTTTATTTGATTTCATATTGAATGTCCTCCTTTCCATTACTTAGCAATAGAAGCTTTGATAGCATCTATTGAGCTTTGCTCATCAGAAGAAAGTGTTGTAGTTCCGATGTTGTAGTATCTAAATGTAGCTGTGTACTCAAGGTTAGAACCATAAGCACGCGACCATCCATTTATAGTTACCACCACCTCATCAGTGCCAACATTAATAGTGATGTCTTTAAGTTGTGATCTTCCACTGACATAACCATACAATGCACTCAAAGTAGTATCGGCTGAATTAGGACAGCTTCCAAAGGCAAAATCCAAAGGATTGGTTACCTGAGAGAATACGTTTGTAGACTGAGCATAAGAATAGTTGTTAGCTTCCTTGAAGTTTCTATAGTAAGTATAAGAATTTCCATCTTTACTCTTCAAATTCAAGAATTGTCTATCGAATCCAAATCCAGAGCCCTTGTTGAAATCGGCTTCGGTCAAGCCTTTGCTCGATAAGGAAGTGTAAGCTCCACTATAAGCACCATAAACAGCTAGTTTATCTTCAGTTCCAAATTTGTTTCCAAATGCATAGACATCATCGTACAAAACGACATCATAATCGTTTTGATTTGCATCTTTCAAAGTTTCTTTGACAGCAGGCAAAGTAGAATGAACTCCTTTGTAGGAAGCACCATCATTCAAAACAACCTTAGCTGTTCCAGCAAAGCTTTGATCGGCAGTTCCAACACCAGAAGGATAACCATCAGCCATGACCATTCTAGAATCGACATCTAAAGAATAATTTCCTTCTTGGATCTTCTTTACCAAGTTTCTTTCAGAGATCTGATCAGCAGCACTGACTTCAGGATAAGCTCCATCAACCTTCTCAGCGGTCATATCCTCACTGGTCATAGCAGTAACATTAGGATAGGCGAAAACTGAATTCTTAGTACCATCATCCTTATAGATAGATGTGTAGTAGGAAGTAATGGCATCATTTTGAGAATTCCAAGAACCAGGAAGTCCCTTTGATACAGGAGCATCATTCCAAGATGTCAATTCAAGATAATAAGTAAAAGTCTTATTTTGTCCGCTGATTTTGAAAGGAGCTGTAAACTGACCTTTTACTGAATTGATAACTTTATTAGTAGGATTGAGAATGATTTCAAGGCTGAAATCATTAGCACTGTTTATATCGAGGTTTCCAGAATAAACTGAGTTATAGAAATAGGCGAGAACCAAAATAAAGTATTCTCCAAAATCATATCCATTATCACTCTTAGTGGTCAACTTTACAGTTCCATCTCCGACGTTGACAGCGTTGAATCTTCTCTTGAGATAGTCGATCTTAGTCAAACTTTGGCTTTCATATTCACTTTTAGTCAAAGGCGTATAAGCAAATTCAAAAGGATTCTTGGTATAGAAGTTCACACTTCCACCATTTCCAAGGAATGTGGAATCCCAAGCCATAGGATCTCCACCATTACTCGTCAAAACTTTATACCCTTGTTTGTTATCAGCACCCAAATAGGTATAGGCCATATGTCCACCGTCATCTTTAACGAAAGAAAAAGCTTCATAATCGTTGCTATTATAGTAACAGTGAGCTGAAACATAATTAGGCTCTTCTTCATCTCCGTTTCTCTTACCATAATATCCATATGGAGAGAAATTCAACGAAGCTCCAAAGTAAGCATTCAAATCAGGACTAGTGACATCAGCAGATATAATAGGTGAATCACCTAAGTCAGCTATAAGTTGCCAATTCTCATCACTTAAATTATCTGATGCATCATCACCCATATAAAGGTTTACGTTTATATCCGAATCAGTCAAAGTGAGATTAATTCTAGTCGCATCATAAGTTACATTTGCGTTAGAAACCTTTTCGGTCAATTTAAAAATAGAACCCTTAGTAGTTTCAATACGTTTCTTTTGGCTGTCACGTGCGATGACATTTAACAAACCATAACCTTTTTTGGCTTTAACTAAGATTGTCACTGCACCAGTGACATTATCACGACTTTCAATGGAAGCAAGTCCATAAGTTCCAGTCTTGTCTTCTGCGCCATTATAACGGACGGTAAGATTTACGTTCAAAGCAGATTTGTCGTCAAAATCTTTCTTTGAGTCACTACCTGTGTTAGAAGAATTACCCGTGTTGTCAGTAGAACCAGGGGTAGTAGGCCTGGTCTCGTTGCAGCTCATTAAAAGAGTACTGAGACATAGCAAGGCTATCAATTTAGAAAAACTTTTTTTCATATAAAAACTCCTTTATCCTCAATAGCTTTGAGATTGTAGTTTTTTATAGGTTAGAAAGTCAACCCAAAAATAATAAAACAAAGATAAAAATTCAAAATGCAATATAGGTATATATAAATAAAAATCAAAGTAAGCACATTCATAGCACAAATAAACTATTTGACTTTTATGAAAAAGGTATATAATTGTGTGGCAATCCCAAGTAGAAAGGAATTTTTAAATTATGAAATTAAAAAAAATTGTTACTTTAGGTTTACTTTGCACCTTAGGTTTAGTTGCTTGTAGTAAGGAAGATTCTACGCCCACATCTACACCCACTCAACCTTCAACAGTAGAACCTAAGCCCTCAACCGGTGACAGTACTACTACTGAAAAACCCGCAAATAGAGACGCTGTTTATAAAGTATTGAGCAAGCTCAAAACAACCAAAGCTGCTAGTATTAACTACACCTTAGACGGTGAGGAATACACTGACATCTTCAACAAAGATTATGTAATGCTTAATCGGTATGGAATGGGTGTCGCTTTGTTACCTAGCTACGATCCTTCTGAAACAGGATCAAATAAAGCAGCTTACATGTTTGAATATAACGATACTGATATCGTATTGGACAAAGTCATGGCAGATCAAGACAAACAAACTGGAGCTCTCGTTTATGAAACTTCTATAGACGACTACAACAATGCTTATCAAATCGGTAAACAGATTTCCAAGAATAGATTATCTGTCGATAAAGAAACTGGAGATATCTACACCACCAACACTACACTTTTAAAAGTTATTGCAGGTGCTGTCGGATTCCAATATGCTACCTTGGTCCAAGGTGGAACTGCTTATTTCTACCTTTCTGAAGATGAGACTAGTGTTGAAGTTAGTCTCACCGCATATTACAAGAAATCAGCAGAATCTACAGGAACTAAAGTCTTAACTGAAGAGTTTGACCCTATATATTTTAATGATATAGGTACCGCTGTCTCCGACACTTTCGGAGATGTCTTAGCTGACGGAGATGCATTCTTAGGTGCTTCTTTGACTGATGATGAGATTTCAAATGTTGTCTCAAAGCCTGTTAAATACCACACCCCTCTTTCCTCTTTGGGATATGCTGAAGTAGCTTATGGAACTAAAAATGGTCAAAACATCGCCTCGGCTCACCAAGTTGTCTACAGTGGAAAAGATGCTGATGGTAACAATTTAGTCGGCAATGAATCCATGGTCTATTATGTCGGTGATTCAACTCAAGTCAAAACTATGACTTTGACCGCTGCTAATGAGGTTTATGATTCAGGTGCTTTGACAAGCCAAGATGGACAAAAGTACACTTGGGATATTGCTATCGCTGATTTGTCTAACACTGAAGTTTTCAACCCCAAGGCTTTTAGAAAAGTCAATGGATCTGATGACACATATAAGTATCTTGGATATTCTATCGGAGCCGAAAACATTTTCTACGGATTATCCTTCTTAAGTGCTGATGATTTCGGTGGAGAATATAACTCCTTATCAGTCACACTCGGATCGAATGATAAGGTCGAATCTTTCAACTATACAGTAGCTTTTAGAGATAGCTCTACTGGTAGCATCCAAGGTGGAATCACATTCAAGACTGCAATTGAAAACGGTGATTCAGTAGCACCTACACTTCCAACAGCATACACACAAGAAGCTGAAGAAGATAAGATTGCTGAAGGTTTGAAGAAACTCAACGGATCCGTTTCATTCTCTATGACTTCAAGCATGACCGTAGAAGGAACTTCTTTAAATGCTGTCAGTACTGTTTACTATTACGATAAGACTAATAAGGCATTTATCGTTAAGCAATCCTCAGGATCTGATGAATTAGTAAGAGGATGGAAAGAAGCTACTGATAATGCAGTTACACCTTTCAAGATTGAAGATAACAATTCATTGACTGCACGTAACGTAAATATAGAAGGTCATATCGCTAACCTCTTCGCTCCTGCATTGAGCCCTGCACTTTTGAAGAAAAAATTAGGATCAGAAAATGACTATGTACTTAGAACTACATTGGCAACTGGTATTAGCAGTTCAATGTTGTTTGGCCCTGCCGGAAATAATGGAATGATTCCTAGCACCATGGTCTTCCACACCGATAATGATGGAACTATTCAATCAATTTCTTACACATATTCAATCTACAACAGCAGCAAGAGTGATTATGAGAAAGGAACTGAGACTTTGACATTCGCATACGATACTGCAGCTGTCAATCCTACAACAGCTGACTTATCCTCAACCATCAAAGCTTATGTAGCACCTACTTCATGGAAAGAGCAAAGCGAAGCTATTTACAAGGATATCGTCTCTGCTGTCGGTGAAACTGAAGCTGCAACTGTTCCTTTCTTATTCGATTCTAACTTTGCAGAAGATGGTTGGAAATCTCAATATAATCCTAATGGATTTACTATGATCGTCGGCTCCTCCAGCTCCTCATCTGCCGCTACTACATTCTTGGGCAACTACTTGGATTATGTTCAAAAACAAGGATTCCAATATGGAGGAACACAATCTGGAATCTATGTCTTCCTCAGCCCCAATAATACATATATCCTCGGCATTACTTACTCCAACGGCTCACCTATTATCCTTATCGAGCCTGTGCCTGCCAGTGCTAATTAAGCTTGCATCATAAATAAAAAGTCCTGAATCAATTCAGGGCTTTTTTTATTCTTAAATTATATATTATCTACAACTAACAACTTTCGATTAAGACAAGATGAACTTATAGTCTTTTTCAGACATACTAGATACATTATCGCCATCTTTAATGACTGAATCATACAACTCTTTCTTAGCGTTTTGAAGATCGATTACTCTCTCTTCAACAGAGTCGTGACAGACGAGTTTATAGACCGTAACAGGTTTTGTCTGACCGATACGATAGGCTCTATCTGTCGCTTGCTCTTCAGCTGCGAAGTTCCACCAAGGATCCAAATGAACAACAGTATCAGCTCCAATGAGATTAAGACCAGTTCCACCGGCTTTTAAAGATACTAACATAACTTTAACACCACTCGGAGAATTAAAGTCATTAGCTAAAGATACCCTATCGTTACTCTTTGTCGATCCATCAATTATTTTTGAAGTAATGTTGTATTCATTTTTTAACTTATTTTTAATCTTAGGAAGAACACTAGAGAAGAAAGAAAATACTAAAACTTTATGTCCATTCTCGATAGATTCTTGAATCAAGTTCAAAGCCAAAGATAGCTTAGAAGATTCATCATCAAAACCTTCAAAGAAAGAAGAAGCATCGACACATATCTCTCTAAGTTTACCCAATGCAGCTAAGAACGAAATCTTTCCGATATCAGCACCTAAAGCTTCTCTGGCTTTTTGCAAATAAGCTACATAAAGCTTTCTCTCTTTTTCATTCATTGTAACTGAAATAATTGAAGTAGTCTTGGGAGGCAATGATTTCAGCACTTCATTTTTAGTTCTTCTCAAGATAAAAGGCGTTATTCTCAAAAGAAGTTCTTTTTGTTTTTCGCAATGAGGATCTTCAGTAATGGGTTGTTCAAATTCAGTTCTAAATTCATCATAATCGCCTAAATAGCCAGGCATCAAGAAATCGAAAATAGACCAGAGATCTGATAATCTATTTTCCAATGGCGTGCCAGTCAAAGCAAATCTATTTAAGCAATTAATCTTCTTAACCGCTTTAGCTTTCAAAGCTAAAGCGTTCTTTATATATTGAGCCTCATCGATAATAAAGACAGAAAAACTTTTTCCTTCATACAAAGATAAATCGTTTCTCAAAGAATCATAAGAGGTAACATAAACAGTCTTATCATTATTTGATATGCCTGCTATTCTTGTTGTTCTATATTCTTTGTTTCCTTCTATAGTCACACATCTTTGACTAGGATTCCACATCTTGAACTCCCTAGCCCAGTTATAAACAACTGAAGTAGGACAAGCTATTAATATAGGCATGTTCTTGTCGACTTTAGAGATGAAGGCAATAGTTTCTAAAGTTTTACCTAATCCCATATCATCAGCTAAAATTCCATCCAAATTGTTGTTATACAAAGAAAGCATCCATTTGATACCATCTTTTTGATATTCTCTTAAACTCGCTTCTATTCTTGAATCGAATTCAATATTTTGATTTTTATAATTTATTACATTTTTGATGGCACCCATCAAATCATTACTGAGCTGCATACGAAGATTTTCATTTCCAGAATCTTTTAGTTTAAAAGCTTCGAAGAAAGGAATTTGCTCGGCTGTTAAAGTATCGAAATCTACGTCAATCTCATCCATAACTTTAGAAACTTTTCCTAACTGATCATCCAAAAGAATCATATTTCCATTGAGTATGTAATATTTCTTCTTTTTCTTATATGCAGCTAGCATATCTTTAAGTTCGTCTTGTGAATAATCTTCACTATCAATGGTAGCATTGAGCCAACCGGCATTTCTACTGACACTTATCGATATCACAGAGCTATTCTTAATCTTCATCTTCGCTAATACATCGGACAAAAAAATCTTAGCCACTTTCTTGATGTTTGATAGATCAGCTTTTAAGAAATAATAGACAACACCTAAGTCTGTTTCTATTCCACTTTCTTTAAGATTTAAATCATTCAATCCTTTAGAATAAGCACCTAAACAAGCATCAAAATATGGATTAGACGGAATCTTATCTCTATCAACTTCGACATTATTAATCTTATATATAGTTTTTGTAATCAATTGATTTTTTTCATCTAAATCAATATAAAGATTAATCGTGAAATTGTTATTTTCTTTTTCGGAATCTATTTTTACTATAGAAGTACCTATGGTCGGTAACAGCTTTTTAACAAAGATATCTTTGATGTAATTAAATGAATCCATTCCATTTTCATAAAAGAAATCATAGATTAAAGCAAAATCATTCTTCTCAAATCTATAGATAGCAGCTGTATATTTATTTAAATCTATTATGATTCTATCTTTTCCTTTCTTAGCAAAGATAATTTTATTATTTCTATCAATAGGAGGAATTAAATGAGGGACTCCATCACTTTCCAAATACACGTCACCTTTTTCTATATTTTCATCGATATGAACTTCTTCTCCGTCGAAATAAATACTGCATCCTCGGCAATCATAT
The DNA here is from genome assembly GCA_000434395.1 of Clostridium sp. CAG:568. Lineage (GTDB taxonomy): Bacteria > Bacillota_I > Bacilli_A > RFN20 > CAG-288 > CAG-568. The sequence goes on from FR878733.1 coordinate 11,378, forward strand.
AAAAAAGAAAATAATCTAGATTTATTTATATATATGTAATTACCATAATAAAACATATTTATTTCGAAATATTTCATAGCGGCAGTATTGAGTCGCTTGCTATTTTCAGTGAAATCATCTTCTGCAAATTTATAATTCTTTCCTCTAAAAGTATATATTTCATCTTGAAAAAAGCACTTTTTAAAAGCTTGGAATTTTGATGGATCAATATCATAAGATGCATTCTTAGTTTTATAACTGACTTCGACTTTAATACTAGGATCTTTAGAAATATCAGAACGAATATCGCATGAAAAATTTATAAACACATCGATTTTATCTTTGAATAAATCACGCATTGTATAGATGTCGTTTGATTCATCTTCTTCATCACTATTATCTTTTCCAAAATACTCGACCAAGCTAACGAAATTGTTTCTTACAGAAAGCATTTTTTCTTTTTGTTCTCGAGATAAAGAAGTAATTTTTTTAATAAGTGCAAAAGATTCACCATAAAGGAGATTTAAATCCGCATCTGTCAAATCCTTTTCCTTGTCTGATATAAATTGCAAAAGACATTTAGAATAAGACTCCATACTATATGGATATGATGTCCTTTTCAAACTATCCACTTTAGCTATTATTACTTCGGGAAAGGAATTCTTCATTTCGAATTCTTTTTTCTTGATAGCCAAATAAGTCATCTCATTAACATCTTGATCAAACGAAAATGAAATTTTATATTCAGTATCCAAAGAATTTTTAAAAACTTTATATAGATTCTTTTCCTTGGCAGTTAAAAAATCCGAATCACTATTATAGAAGAACATAATCACTATCCTCCATATGGTAAATATCCTAGCTTTATTAAAAGCCCATATTTATCCAACAATTTAAAATAGGAATCTATCAATGTTGATTCTTTTATAGCATTGTTTCTAAATTCAGTCTTCAATAGATAAGCTTTGCATACTTCTGGATAAGCTTTATCCATAAACAAAAGACTATATTTAACATTGATTAAATCGTTGTCTCTAGCTTTTCCATCACAAAACTTATCCAATAATTTGCTAATTCTATCAAAGACTTTCTTTTGATAAGCCAATGGAACTCTTAAACCTAAATAGTAATAATCTTCATAAGAACAATCAGTCAATTTAAACTTATCGCAAGGTATCTTTTCATACAATTTAACAAAAGTCGAAACATTTTCGTTATCAATCAAATATAAGTCGACTTCTTTTCTGGCATCCATTGAAAGAAAATCTATAAAAGCAATATAAACACGTGAATTACAACATCCATTTTTCAATATTTTAGATACCATAGTATCTATTTCTTTTTGGCTTAATAATTTGTTTTGATATATTCTATTAAAAGCTTTGGCTTCATATTTCAATTCTTCAGTAAGACAATCTTCGTTCATCAATTTAGTGATCAAAGTCACTAGCATTTCATCATCGCCATACGATAATGTATATCTAAGCAAAGGCTCGGCTGATTTCGGACTTAAATATCCTTTTTTAATGAACAACTCAACAAACTTTAAGGGTGTGTATTCATTAAAACAATCTTCGAAACGATTTACTTGAGTTATCTTATTAAAATCCTTTTCCTTATCAGGATTACCTAAGACTGTTTTTAAATATGCGTTCTTAATTATTGTCTCATAGCTTGTATTCCCACAAACAGCTAATATTGTTCCTTTTCTTAAATCACTGAGTGTAGAGAAAGATACGGATTCAAAAATTAAGACAAACAAATTCATCAAAGATACGGAATCTATATTACTAGACATTACAAGTCCACTCAATTCTTGTAAAAATAAATCTTCATCATATTCGTTATAAGATGAATAAGTTCTACCAAAATCACTAAAATTAAGAGCTAAGAAATAGATAGCATAAGCTTTACCTTTTGATGATAATTTATTAAAAGGAGCCATTATTTTATCCATAACGCTCTTGACAGAACTACTATAATAACTGTTTCTTTTATAGCTAAAACATAGCCTCTTTATCTCATCTAAAATCTTCTCATCATCAGAAGTCATCGTTATTCCGAGTTCGTTTTTATTAATAGCAATAGAATCCAATACTTGATACACCGAAACCACATCATAATCTTTTTCTATACACATCAAAATCAATCCGAACTCATGTTCGCAATTTTTGTTTTTGCAAAAGCAGTTAGCATCTAAAAAAGTATAGAAATAGTCTTTCCAGATAATTCTACAGCTTTTTTTAGGATCACTTTCAAAATAGCAAGATGCTCTAAAATGATCGTTATAAAATCCGAAAGCTGATTTACGCTTATAAATCATCTTTCCTTTTTCAATAACTTCAGGAGAAAATTTAGACAATGTCTCTTTTACTTTATTAAGTGTTATTTTATACATAGAATTTTATTATAGCATCTAAATTATGTATATAAAGTAAATGAAGTTCTATTTTTGGTACATTGTCTGTATTAACTAAGATATATCTAAATTATTTGATTTCAAAGCTTAAGAAATCTAACTTTCCTCTTCCTTTAAATTCAAAGAATAAAGCTTGTTTTCCTCTAACTTTAATTAGATTAGAATTAAAGCTAGTCCAGTCTTTAGATGAATTTATTGCTATTCTTCCTATTTCCTTACCATCAAATCCATCTTTTATAATAAATTCACCTTTGGCTGATCCTTTAACTTTTACTGATACCGTTCTGTCCTTAACAAAATCAAAATACTTAAAGCCAACAATAGTCTTGTTCTTAATCTTTTGAATGTAATATTGCGTGCCATCATCCATTATTGCAGGCATCTTATTTCTGAGGATAGGATTAATATGAGGCATATGATTATTAGTCAATGTTGAGCAAATATATGAGCCATATATTCCTTCATCACTCAAAGGAGTTGGATTAAGTCCTTGCGAAGTCATTTCAACTTGCTTGAAAAGACCATTCTCATCCATATAAATCTTTTCAGCACAATCCATTCTAGAGTACCAATTTCTATGAGTCATCTTATGATAGAAAATGTAATAATCATCTCCTATCTTTTCTACACTTCCGTGGTTGTTTCCTGAATAGTTTCTCTTATTCTTCTTTGTAATTCCATCCAATCCTATATCAGCATTTGAAATCAAAACACCTTTGCATTCAAAATCTCTATCTGGATAATCACTGACTGCATAACAAAGTTCATGGCCTTGAGTAGAAGAATAAATAAAATAATATTTATTGTTAAATTTTCTTATGGAACTAGCTTCAAAGAAATGATGCTTTTCAAATGAAGTGCCTTTAGGATTTACGGGTGTTATATGTTTACCTGGACCTTTTATAGTCATCATATCATCTTCAAGTTCTACTTCTATAGATCCCATGAAATCTGCTTTTCTCTTCCATACTTCTTTAAATTTTCTTTGAAAATAAATAGATGAATACAAAGCTAAAGCAGGCTTGAGAAAATGATATTCAAAGAATGGGAACCATGCTCCATAATATAATCTAATTGTTCCGTTATCGTTGATAACAGCTGGATCAAAAGTTAAATAATCTAAATATGGAGATCCGTCTTTGTTCTTCACAAACCCTAAAAACTTAAATGGTCCATCGGGATTATCGCTGACTGCAACTCTAACAGGAATCGAATATCCATAAGAAGCACCTTTACCTGAAAGACAATAATATAAATAATATCTTCCATCATTTCCTTTGACACAATCAGGTGCATACATTTGATTTATCTTATCAGTGATCAAAGGATCTTCTTTCTTATCATAAGAAATTCCTTTACTAGACCAAGAAGTCAAATCATCTACTGGAGCTGAAAAAACTTGATAATTACCTTCACAATAAGTCTTACCACCTAATAAATCATGACTTCCATAAACATAGACTCTTCCATTGAATACGTGAGGCTCACCATCTGGAATACAAACTCCAAATGGAAAAATAGGGTTAGTGATTTGTTTGTTCATATTTAATTAATACCACCTACTTATGATAACTTTCTTTTAAAATTTTTAAAGATGTTCTTGAATAGTTTTGCATAAGGTGATAAGATTTCAAAGCACTAAAGAGATGCTGGCGTAGTTCAGTGGTAGAACACGACCTTGCCAAGGTTGATACGCGAGTTCGATTCTCGTCGCTAGCTCCATCGAGTAATATGAGCAATACATTCGTGTATTGCTTTTTTTGTTTTGCTTTTTCTACTAAAGAAATGTAAGCGTTAAAGATATCCACTCT
>FR878734.1 GCA_000434395.1 Clostridium sp. CAG:568
GTCACCTGTGCAAACCAAGGCTTAAAAATAAAATTAGGTCAATTTTTTACAAAAGAAAGTGTTTGGCTTAAGCCTCAAATAAAGAAATTTATTAATGATGCTAAATGTGATATTGCTTATAATCCGTTTGCTGGTAGTGGTGATTTATTAAATGCATCACAGAATATTTTAGGATTTAAAAAGATTGTTGGATTAGATATTGATAATACTCTAAATTGGAAAATAAACGATTCGTTACTCAAAATACCTCATATTGATAATGCTATTATAATTACAAACCCGCCTTATATTGCAAAACAATCAGCTTCAAGAAAAAAGTTAGATTTATCAAAATATTTTAACACTTCATCATATGATGATGTTTATCTTATTGCTTTAGATAAAATGATTGAGGCTCAACAATATGTTGTAGCAATCATTCCTGAATCGTTTATTAATTCTTCTTATAAGCAAAAGTCAAAAATTAAATCGATAACAATATTAGAAGAAAATCCATTTGAAGATACTGAAAACCCTGTATGTGTTGTTTGCTTTGATGGAAAAGATAAGTTATTTAGCAAAATAAATGTATATAAAAATGATAAATTAATTAATACATTAGAAAAAATTCAAGCAATTAGAGTAGAACCAAATAATTTAATAAAGATAACATTTAATACGCTTAAAGGTTGGCTTGGGTTGAGAGCGGTTGATAGTACTGATGACAAGACTTTTATTCATTTCGACTTTAAAGAAAATTTTAATTATGATTGGGAAAATAATATAAAGGTTTCGTCGCGTCATTTTAGCTTAATCGATATCGATGTGCCAAAAGATAAAAGAAAAGAATTTATAAAAAAATGTAATGAAGTAATAAATAAACTAAGAGTAGATTCATCTGACATTTTGCTTACTCCTTTCAAAGGCAATACAAAAAAAGGAATTCGAAGAAGAAGATTAGATTTTAGATTAGCTAGAGCAATTATGGAAATCGCTTTTGAAGAAACATGTGGAGGGCTTTATGGACAACAAAGATTATTTTAAATATAGTCAATTAAATGATGATGATATAGTTGATTTTTCAAAGCCTGAAGGTGTTTTAGTTGTTAATAAAAATTCTAATGATCCAGAAACAAATTTAATGATTGCTAATCATGAACTTATTGAACTTATTACAACCTATAAAACAATTAAAGATGATGATGATTTTGTAGACCCAAATTATGTTAATAGAATTGTAGATAAAATAATTTATATAATTGAGAACACTAATTTAATTAACTATTCATCTTTTTGTGTATATTTACAAGTAGTTGGTTATTCATACAGCTCTTATAATAGCGAGAAAAATGCTATGAGTGTGAATGATAAGAGAGAATTAATGAAGCAGCTCCTTACCTTATATATTGAAAATAGACATGATATTTATTTATATCATGGATATTCTGACCAAGTCCTTCAAGTTCAATCTGATGCTGCATCTAGTAGAAGAAAAGGAAAAACTGGAATAGAAAAAATGGAAGAAATTATGAAACCATTAGGATTTGTAAAAGCAAAAACAATTCTAGAACTTAAAGGCAAGAGATTTTGTTATTTACTTCCAGATAAAGGGGATTTAGATTTGTTTAATAGATTCTTAAAAGAAAATAATATAATTTTTGAATTTAGAAAGACAAGAGATAACAAAAATCCAGACATGCTTTTAAAAATAAATGATGAATATTTTATCGTTGAACATAAACTTACTAATGGTGGTGGAGGTTCACAAAATGCTGAAATTAATGAAATAATTCAGTTTATAAATTATGGAGAAGAAAACAAACACTGGCATTATATTTCGTGTTTGCAAGGAAACTTTTTCAAAAAAATAAATGCAGAAAATCAGGAGCCTAAAGCAGCAAGCCAATATAAAAATATAGTTAATGCTTTAAATAGTTATCCTCAAAACTATTTTATAAATGGAAAAGGATTTGAAAAATTTATAAATGATTTTACTAAAGAGCCAAATATTATAAAGGAAGTAAAAGAATATTTAAAAAATTATAGTAGAAAATGAAATTAAAGGCAAAATGAAGTTGAAGTCATCAGAAATAATGGCTTTGTACTACTAAAGCAGGGTACAGTAACCGTACAGTATGTATTAAAATGGTATTTTTTTCGCCATTAAAAATCACTACTCGATGCACCTTCGCATCGAGTTTTTGTTTTGCTATTTTTGTTTCTTCTTTACGAAAAGTACAATGAAATACAAAAAAGGAAACTCATGAAATAAAATTCATTCACAATTTCTTTTGGTAGATCCACAAGCCCTATCATTCAAAGAAATACTGATTTGCAAACTATATTCAATGATTTTAGTGATAAGCCTTTAACTTTTCCTTTTAGAACACCTAAAATTCAATTATCACCTCTTTCGATTTTCTCTATAGCTTCATCGCACAAATATATTTTTAATAGCCGGAAGAAATGATGATAATCAAAGTTTAATCAAAAGACTAAACATCAGCAAAGATAATCTAGCTATTTATAAAGCTCAATTAGCAAAGCAAGGAATTATCGACATCGAAACGAGAGGTAAGTCAAAATTTGCCTTGCCTAGATTCGATAGTTTTGTATTGTTTCAAAAGAAATTATTGGAAGATTAAATCTAATCGATTAGAAAGGCCATATACAATGGAATTGTATATATTCCATTGCTATATCCGATATTACCATCAATCAGTTTCAATGCTGAATCCACTCCATATTTGTTCTTATTATTAATTACTTCTTTCAATGATTTTGCGTTTCCATTAGTAGCCTTTACTTCGACGGGTGTTAATTTACCATCGAACTTCGTAATAAAATCAATCTCAAGACCTGAATTCTTACTGAAATAATACAAGTTATTTCCATTCTTTATAAAAGCATCTGCAACTATATTTTCAAAAATTGCTCCTTTAAAAATTTTTAGATTTCCATTAATAATATCATTTGTGGTTCCTTCATCTAGCATCGCAACAAATAATCCTGTGTCAGATAAAAACAATTTAAATTCATCCGGATTTTTGTTTCCTTCCAATGGCAATTCAAGATTATTTAAATTATAACTTCTCTTAACTAAGCCGAATTCCTCCAACCATGTTATTGCACTCTTATATTCTCTTCCTTTAGCACCTTTTCTAATATCACTAAATTGAAATTTGTTATTCTCTTTAGCCAATTGATAAGGAATAGAATTATAAACATCGATAATCCTAGTCAACTCCAGTTTATCAATCCTTTCATTTTCATATTTATCTAGATGCTTTCCAAAATCATCTTTATATTCTTCCAATATGTTTCTTTGAACATCTCTTACTTGATTCATATCTCTAGTTTTTAAAAAAGTATCTACTGCATCTGGCATACCACCAACACACAAATATTCTTTAAAATAGTTCAAGAAACTATCATTAACTACATCACTTACTATTTCTTTTTTAACAAAACAATTATTTATGTATTCAATAAGACTATCATCAATTCCTCTAGCCCATAGATATTCTTCAAAATCCATAGGAAACATAGAAACTACATATTCAAAGCCAGTAGGAATTGATTTTTGCTCTTTTTGATTATAACCTCTTAACCCTAATAAAGATCCTGTGGCAATAATGTCAAATCTCCCGTCAATCATAAAAGATTTGATAGATGTTCTTGCACTTGCACATTCTTGAATCTCATCAAAAAAGATAACTGTTTTTTGAGGAATGAATCTTGCAGTTGGAATCGCTGCTGATATATCACGAATCAAATCATCCACTACTAAATCATTATCAAATATTTTTTTGATCGACTTATTCTCCATAAAATTTATATAAACAAGGTTTTCATAATTCTTTTTACAATAATTAAGAACAACTGTAGTCTTTCCTATTTGCCTCAAGCCTTTAATCACGAGAGCTCTTTTCTTTATATTAAGTGAATTCTTCCACTTGTTTATTTCATCTAAAATTTTTCTTTTAAACATTTTAATGCTCCTCAAAATAAAGACCTGCACCTTTTTATAGCGAGTTTTAAGTATATTTTGCACCTTTTTATAGCGAGTTTCAAGTATAATCTGCACCTTTTTATAGGGAGTTTTAAGCATATCTTGCACCTTTTTATAGTGAGTTTGGCTTTCAAGCTCTTTCTCAAGCAAATTTCATGCAACAGAAATAATAATTTTTTAATTTTTTCCTTCATTTTGAATTATATTATCAATAGGAGGTAATAAAAATGTGTACAGCAGCAACATTAAAGACTAAAGACTTCTATTTCGGTAGAAATCTAGATTATGATTTTTCTTATGGTGAACAAGTAGTTATTCTCCCTCGTAACTATCCTCTTTCTTTTAGACATGAAGGAAATGCAAGAAATAACTATGCAATTATAGGAATGGCATGTGTTATAGAAGATTATCCTTTATTCTATGATGGAATGAATGAAAAAGGTTTAGCTATAGCTGGACTAAACTTTGTCGGAAACGCTGTTTATAAAAAAGCGACTAGTGGTAAAACAAATATAGCTCAGTTTGAATTCATTCCATACATTTTAAGAAATTATTCGTCGGTAAAAGAAGTGAGAGAAGCTTTAAAAAATCTGGTCATAACAAACACTCCATTCAATGAACACTTTCCACCATCCCAACTACATTATATTATTGGAGATAAAGATGAAACTATAGTAGTTGAGCCTATGAAGGATGGAATTAAAGTCTATAACAATCCTGTTGGAGTTTTAACAAATAATCCACCCTTTGATAAGCAATTATTCAATTTAAACAACTACATGTCTCTATCTGAGAAAGATCCGAAAAACACTGCTTTCTCCAATATAAATCTTGGAACTTATAGTAGAGGAATGGGTGCTATAGGTCTTCCTGGAGACTTATCATCTATGTCTAGATTTGTTAAAGTTGCTTTTACAAGAAATCACTCTATTTGCAAGGAAGATGAGGAATCATCAGTAACTCAATTCTTCCATATTTTACATAGTGTAGAGCAACAAAAAGGGTGTTGCGAAGTTAAACCAAATGAATACGAGATAACTATATTTTCTTCTTGTATGAATACTCAAAAAGGAATTTACTACTACACTACATATGATAATAATCAAATAAACTCAATAAATATGAATAAAGTGGATCTTAATGGCTCATCGCTTTATAAATATCCATTAGCTAGCAAACAAAATATAAATGAGCAGAACTAATGTTGTAGAATGGGAAATAATTGACACATTATTATTTCTTTGATATGCTAACATTAGGAGGATGGGGATATTAATATGGCTAACAAAAGAAAAGATGAAAATGCCGATGAGGGAGAGATTAAAGCCAAAAAGAAAGCTTCGCTTTTATTGATACTAAAAATTCTAGACAAGTACTCTAACGAGCCTAGCGAGGATGATAAAAATAGCGATTGCTATTTAACACAAGCACAAATAATAGATATTCTTGAAAATGAATACGGAGTAAAACTAGATAGAAAGAGTGTTTCTAATTCTATACTCTTATTACAAAGATTATCAAACAAATATCCTGAAGATTTTAATTATGAGATCAGCCAACCCGACAATAGAATAGGATACGCTATAACTAAAAGAACTTTTGAATTAGAAGAAGCACGTCTTTTAGATGATTCTATTTATTCATCTAAACTCATCAACAGACATGAAGCTTCTGAATTGATTAAAAAGATCAATAGTACTTTTAGTGTTAACCAACAGAAATCATTACCATCATTATCTATCCACCACGAAGAAAAAGGAAACAGCGATAAAAATCAATTCTTAAAAGAAACTCTCTTAAATGTTCAAATTATTATAGAAGCTATCAATCAAAAGAAAAGAATAATATTTAACTATATAGGATTCGATAACAAAGGTAAAAAGGTGCTGAGAAGAGCTACCAAAGATCCAAGCAAATATAGAAAATATGCTGTATCTCCTTATTATTTGGTAAATAATAATGGTAGATACTACCTTCTTTGCAATTATAAAAAATTCAAAACAGCTGATGAAAGCAAATATGTCAGCGCCTTTAGAATCGACTATATGGACCATGTCTTAATTCTAGAAAATGATGAGAATGGAAGATATAGAACAATTGATGAAGTCAATGCAATTAAAGATGAAAACGATGTTAAATTTGATATTAATAACTATTTAGCTACTCATATGTACATATTTGGAGACGATACTGAATTAATTAATGCCAAATTCAAATCAACCGATCCAAAAAGATCCAAAGTCTATGTAGTGAAAGATTGGTTCGGCGATAAGGCTAAGATTTATGAAATGGATGGGAATTGTTACTTTGATGTAACTATAGATAAAAATTCTTTAATATACTGGTCTATGCAATATGGAGAAGATTTCATACCAGTTGCACCATCTTATTTTGTAGAAGAAGTAAAGGAAGCATTGCAAAAAAGAATGGATTTGCTAAACAAACCCAGTAGCAATTCATAAATGAGTAAAAATGTGTACTTACTCACATATAGGCATTGAGTAAAATAAAGTACGGATAGGGTTAAGCCATGCCTAGCGAGCCTTATCCTTTTTCATATATAAGAAAAACGAGGACTTGATATATGTCTAGACAAGAAACAGTTACATTGACCAACATGGTCATGATCGAAGATGAGAATGGAAAAATATTAGTAGAGGACAAAGTCGATCCACATTGGAAAGGAATTTCCTTTCCAGGTGGTCATTTGCTCCTCGATGAATCCATCGTCCATTCAGCAATCAGAGAAGTAAAAGAAGAAACAGGATTAGACATAAAAGATTTAAAGCTTGTTGGTGTAAACAACAATGTGAGTCCGAATTTCAATAGATATTTAGTTTTCTTATTTAAGACCAAGACCTTTTCTGGTGAATTGAAATCATCAGAAGAAGGAAAAGTCTTTTGGGTTGAAAAGAAAAATCTAAAAAATTATAAACTGACTCCTGAATTCAGTGATTTGATAGAAATATTCTACAATGATTCTATAAATGAGAATTATGCTGTATGGGATGACAAAGGTGAAGTCAAAGATCATCTCTTATAAATAATTGGTTTAATACAAAGTAATACTACATTTTTAGTAAATATAGATTTATAATCTCATTTTGTAGTGGAGGTTATCTATATGTCAGCTGCAGAAATTGTCTTATTCATCGTTTCAATATTCCTTATCATCATTTGCTTAATGCAATCAGGAAAATCCGAAGGTGCCTCCTCAGCTATTACCGGTGGTAACACCATGAACATCTTTTCTAGGACTAAGGAAAGAGGTGTTGATAAAATATTGTCTATTATCACTTTTGCTACCGGAATTGTCTTCTTCTTTGTCACATTGTTGACAATGCTCGGATACTAATCATTTGCTAGCACTAAAACAACCAGCCCATCGGCTGGTTTTTTGATTTATTTTCCTTTGCTCCTAGACAACTCTAATAAATTATTTCTAATTTTTTATGATTAAAGTTTATCCTTTCTATTAACATCATCATTTTTAGACCATGTTTCACCATGATAACGAGCATGTAGTTTATCCAAATTAAATTGAGCAACTTCCTCTAAAGTAATGCCTAAAGCAGATGCAGTTTCTGCTAAGTACCAAAGCACATCACCTAATTCATCTTTTAGATGCTCTTTATCGAGATCATGTTTTTGATATTTATACTTCTTAACTATATCGCAGCATTCACCACATTCACCAGCCAATCCCAAAACACCATTAGTAAGCATATCCTTCTTACCATCTTCAGATATTAAGTTATATGCATGTTTTTGATATTCATTAAACGACAACTTTTCCTTCTTTTCTTCACTCATAATATAATGCTCCTCAATGCTATTTATTTTATCTTATATAAATAGTAAGAAATAAGGTTATTGATTGAATTTAATAATATCTATAGGTCTTTTCTTAGTTAAAAGAATAATAGGAATCAATGTAAACATAAAAGAAAACAATAATCCCAGCAAAATAGGAACGATAAATTCCAAAACACAAGTGTAATTATGACCAATGCCAAATGACAATAATTCGATATAATTCAAAAACATTTCTATGCTTTAAATTTACATTAGTTATCTAATTTGTTTAGTAGTCAATATTAAAGCTATTGTTTACTATTTATACTTTTTTCGTTCAATTATCGTGTTTTATAACTTTTAAGTCTTCCTTATTCTTAGCTAAATTTTGAAAAATATATGTCAATTTTAAGATTTTATTTGATTGTATGTGCTTACTTGGTGTATCATAAAGCTTAGCTTGAAAGGAATAGTATCTATGAAAAGTTCTAAAAAAGTTTCAATCTTATCGCTGTTAGTCATTCTAAGTTCTTTAGCTTCATGCAATGGTAATTTGCCTGGCAGTACTGCATCTCCAGCAACACCAAATTCAACCATCTCTCCAACAACACCAAAACCCACACCCAGTTCTACTGTAACAAAAGAAGAATTCAACATCACGACTGATGTTGATGATGGAGCCACAATCTCCGGTCTTCCAGAAAAAGCAAGTGAAGGCGATGAAGTCAAATTCCAAGTCGAATTGAAAGAAGAAAAAGAAGTTTCTTATGTCACTATAGATGGAGAAAATATAATAACACCAGAAAAAGGTGTCTATAAATTCGTAATGCCAGCTCACGCTGTAACCGTAAAAGCTGTAACTCAAGATATGAGATATGCAGTAAATGTGGAACAAATTGCCGGAGCTACAATTGCAGTATCTTCCACCTTAGCAAAGAAAGGTGAGACTATAAAAGTTAGAATAGCAATCACCGATTCAACCAAAGAATCACCCATGGTAAAAGCTGGAGATATCGATGTCCCAATGGCTTTAGTAGAAAATGAAACTAAAACATTTGAAGGATCATTCGTTGAACCCGGAAGTGATGTATCTTTATCAGTGACACTATCAGATGCACCTGCAGAATATACAATTCTTGATAAAGCTGGTGATGGTGCAGTTGTAGTAAATGCACCTAAAACAGCTAAAGCTGGAGATAAAGTTACTTTTTCAATGGCTTTAGACTCTGGATTTGAATTTGCTGGTGAAGTTAAAGTTACCTCCGGTGATAATGAAGTTGAAGTCATGGCAAATGATGATGGAACTTACTCATTTGTAATGCCTGCTTCAAGCGTAACCATCAGCCAAGAAACAACAGCATCAATATATAAGATCAATGCTACTATCGGTGAGCATTTGGAAGTCGATGTTCCTGATTATGCAGCATATAATTCTAAAGTGGAATTTGTTGTTCCTTCCACCAATGAATATGAAGTTGATAAAGTAACACTAGATAATGTTGAATTGGTTGCAAATGAAGAAGGAAAGTATTCATTCACCATGAAAGATAGAGCTGTAAGTCTAGTCGTAACTGAAAAAGAGAGATTTGCTCCTGTCATATTGAACAACTCTAAACATTTGATGATGACTGCCTATACACACGATGAAAAAGCTAACACATATACTCCTGTGACCCAGGTTAGATGGGGTGAGAAGTTATATATCAAAGTCACACCCAAGGCTGGAGTAAATGAAGGAGATTACGGCATCGGCAAGGTAGAAGTAAAACTTAGTGAGAATGACACCCGTGCTTTATACACCAATTCAGATGGATATTACTACAATCCTTCCGCAGTAGTAAGCGATATGACATATGGATTACAATTCACCTTAACTGAAGTCGAACCTATATTTGATGCGAACCATGTAATAGTTGGATCACATGCAGGTGCTTATATCAATTATACATATTCATCAGGAGTTTCATTAGCTAAGACAAAATCTAATTTAGTTGCTGATAGATTTGGAAATATTTCTTTCCCATCATCTTATTCTACAACTACCACTAAGATTACCTCAGTAGATGACACTACAAAAACATTTAAGATGGAAAGTACAGATTATGAAGGTGGATGGACTGACAATGGACTTATATATATCTTATCCACTTCAACATATAACAATCTCACATATGATCTTGTATTCTTGCAAGGCTCTACCTCAAGCAATCTTGAAACTGAGTATTTAGCAGATTCAAAAGATAGCACACCTACAAAATATATAGCCAGACTTAAAAATGATACTAAAGACATCTATGTATATGCTGAAAAAACAAGTGGTAAAAAAGCGACTATATCTGAGATTACTTCTATCCAAGTTGCAAATGGATTGATCAGCTTTACTGATGAAGGTGCAATCTTTAAAGCTACAATAAATGGTGAAGATAAATACTTTATTAATAGAAATGGTCTATTAACGGATTATTCAACAACAAATCCTTTGACCCTAACTGGATCTTTAGGAACAATTACTACCGATGGCATTTGCAATGCAACCGTGACAAAAGACGGCAATACTATAGATACAACCTATTCAATGGATGGAGAATCTTTAACAATAATTATTGACGGAAAGAAGCATACTTTGAAAGTCGATACAGCCACTAACACATATCAAGAATTAAAATTCTCTGCTGGTTTATATATCGGTGGAAAAGTTTCTTCCTCGCATTCTTACTATAAGATGGAATTAACTCCTGATTTTAAAGGAAAATGGGAATCTGGAAATAACTCAGCAATTACATTCAACGATGATCAAACATTTACTTTTAATTCATATAAAGTTTTGCTATCAGATAATAAGGACTTAGCATTGGTAAGAAATGGTAGTAACACATACTTATTATCAAAGGATATAACAGAATATAGTTCCGACAGCGTAGGTATGGAAATAGTCGGTCTAACTAACGGAACTCTAAAGACAGGTGAAAAGTTTGTTGCTGATATATACGACGCTAATACTAGCTCAAGCTCTCTTGTTAAAAAAGCTGTATACTTCAATGGAAGCAATTATGTATTTGGAAGTATCAAGAACAACACAGCCATCAATACTAAGGGAACATCGTTTATATTTGTCACTGAAGACAACCATGAAATCAGTATGAAAAATAACAATGGTGCATTAGAAATAGCTATAGATGTATCTGGAACTTATACTGATACAGACACTGAAAATAATCATGGCGAACTAATTTTATCAAACGATGGTACTGGAACTTTAAACAATATAGCTATAACTTATGAAGTGAATTCCAAAGATGTAATCACCGTCAAAGAAGGCAATACAACATACACAATTTCGTTAGCAAATAGCACATACACAATTACAAACACTGAAGTATTAGCCCTTCCAGCTTTTGCAGGTCAAACATTCCAAGGCAAAATTGACTATGTCGATGAATACGACGAGGAATATAATTCAGTGGCTTATGATGCTTATATAAAGTTCTCTTCTTCAGAAAAAACTTTATCATTCTCAGCCGGTGATGGAGCTTCAGCTTCAAATGTTGAAGGTGGTGAATATTTAAATAACAAAAATGTGGAATATACTTATGATGAAGCCTCCAAGGAAATCACCGTAACTTTAAATGGTCAGAAAGTGGTCTTTGTTTATGATTCAACCAAGAATGCTTTAACTCCAAAATCATCAGTGGATATTGAATCCTTCTTCATTAGAACATACGCTGATTATGCTTTTACTAAAGTAGCTTAATCCGATATCAAAAATAAAAAGGCTTGGATTTTATAATTTCCAAGTCTTTTTATTTTCTGTATTTACTAAATCTTAATTAAGCAGTTTCTACAGGCTTATTTGTGGTTGTAGAGAAAGCCTCTACTTGACCAGACATGAAGAAAACAACTTTAAGATAGCTCCTAAGAATGTAGATGGGAAATTAATACCTAAAAACCAAACAAGATAAATCATAGCTATGGCCTTAAATCCATAAATATGATTGCCAACAAATATAACAGTTCCGTATCTATATATCGAAGACAACATTTTTATTTTAAATGTGACTTTGAAAGAAAAATCTAGTGAATAAAGCTAGCAAATCCAATAATTTAACTTTTTATATTGTATGTTAAATGAATATATAAGTGTTAAATCTCTCTTAAATAACCCTAATTTTTAAACATTGCAATTGACCTTTTTTAGTTTATACTTAAAAGCCATGTGTTTTAAAGCACATACACAAATCATATTATTAAAACTTATACCAAGGATTATAAACATGATAAAAATTGCAATAATAGATGATGAGAAAGAAATGTCTTCCATTCTATCCAATTATGTAAATAAATACGCTAAAGAGAAGAATATAGATATTAATATGGATATATTCCAATCTTCTACTGATTTTCTAACCAACTATAGCGGATACGACATCATATTCATGGATATCAAAATTAAAAATGATATCGATGGAATGGAAACTGCTAGAAGACTTAGATTAAAAGATTCATCAACAACACTGATTTTCGTAACATCTTATGAGCAATTTGCAGTCAAAGGATATGAAGTCATGGCTTTTGACTTCATCATAAAACCTATTATATATGAGGATTTCTCTTTGAGATTCACCAGAGCTTTAAGGCATATAAATAAAGATATAAACAACAATACAGTAGAAATAAAATTTGGAAATAATATAAAGATCATTTCTATAAATGATATCTACTATATCGAAGCTATAAGTCATAGCTTGTTATTCCATACTACCAATGGAGATTACAAAGGAAGTGGATCCTTAAGAGAATATGAATCTAAACTAGAAAGAAATAATTTCTATAGATGCAATAACTGTTATTTAGTAAATCTTAGGTACGTAAAGAATGTAGAAGGATTAGATATATATGTAAATACGACCAAACTTAATATCTCACGTCCTAGAAAGAAAGGATTTCTTTCTGCATTGAATAGATTCTTAGGCAAATAATTATGATAGAAATGACTCAATTACAGTTCTATAAATCATTTCAATTCATGATAGAACTGATGGTAGGTGAATCTTTATTTCTAATTTCGATGAAGAGAAGGAAGTATTTTATTATTAGGTTAGTTGTTGGATTGTGTGCAATATTTACCATTTCTTATTTCTTTCCAATAGCATCCGATAATTTCCTATATAGATCATTTATGTTTATATCCTTATTCGTCACAACAATAGCTTTATCGAAGTTTCTATTCAAAGAAAGCTTATTGAAATTATCTTTTTGTTGTGTAGCTGGATACACAATTCAACATTTAGCTTATCAAATGAATAACATCGCCGTCTTAGCTATGACTAAAGGTAAATCAACTATATCTGGAATGTATGGTCAAAGCTTTATGCCTACTTTTTCAAATCCATTCTTTACTGTCGTATATTTCTTTTTCTTCGTATATATCTATTTTTTTGGATTCTATATATTTGGAAGAAAACTATTGAATCAGAAATTCCAAATGCCTCCTTTATTTGGATTTATACTTACATCGACTCTATTATTAGTCGATGTAGTTTTAAATGCTGCAGCAGTTTATATAATACAAACTTATCAAGGGTTAATTCTAACCGGTGTATATAACATCGTTTGCTGTATTTTAGGATTGTTCCTGCAATTTGAAGTCTTATTGAGATGGGATTTGTTTTCACAATTAAGAATGAGCAAACTGATAAGAAGATATGAAAAAGATAAATATGAATCAGTCAAAGAAGCTATGGATATAGTCAATATAAAATGTCATGACTTAAAACATGAAATTAATAGACTGAAAGAAACATCTACAATTCCACCTGATTTAGCAGATGAAATGATCGATTCGTTATCTAGCAAATTATCTATAGCTTCGACTGGAAATTCAGCATTAGATGTAGTTTTAAATGAAACAAATAAAATTTGTATGAAAAATAAAATCAGAGCTAGTTATATGGCTGATGGAAGTCTCATCTCTTTTATAGACGAAGAGGATATATATAGTTTATTCAGTAACTTATTAGATAACGCTATTGAAGCTGTATCTAAATGTCCAATAGAGAAAAGAACTATGGGAATCAGAATAGAAAATAAACTAGATCAATATGTGTCTATCACTGTATATAACTATTGCATAGATTCAGAATTTGTATTTTCTAATGGATTACCAAAAACGACTAAGAAGCATGAAGATATTCATGGCTTTGGACTCAAATCAGTTAAACGCATTTGTGAAAAATATGACGGTACTCTAGACATTTGTCCTGAGAATAATTTTTTCAATGTGAATATTCTTTTTAAAAATACTCAACCTAACAGCAAAAAATAATAATCGACAAAAAACTAGCAAAATGACCATTTCTTTAACCATCAAATAACAATCTAGGTTTAGCAAACGACAAATTAAGGGCTCTAAAATTGCTTAGAAAGCGCTTTGAAATCACAATACTGGAAATAATTTCCTTCTTTCTAAGACATTGGATCCTATCTAGAAAGCTGAAAGTTATTAATCAAAACACAAGGAGCTTAAAATGAAAAGCAAGAAAATTTGTTCGTTGTTGATGATTATGGGATTAGTCATGTCCAGTGGAGTTTTTTTGGCTAGCTGTGGAACCAACAATGATTCAACTCAAAATTCAACCCAAAGTGAAGTCAAAGTTAAAAAGTTGAATCTCGACACTTCTAAAGTCAAAACGGAATTTGATTTCAATGAATCTTTCTCTTATGACGGATTAAAAGTCACTGCTGAAATGAGTGATGGAACAACTAAAGATGTCAGCTTATCCGATTGCAAAATCACAGAGCCTAATATGGAGTTGCCAGGAAGAAGAGTAGTACTTATTTCTTATTCCGGACAAACTGCTAGATATCAAATAACTGTAAAGGAGAGAGTCTATCCTACCATCTCAGAGACTTCATTGTTAAATATCACCGGTGAAAACGAATCAGTTGCATATAGAGTCGAAGCAGAAAACATCGATATGACCAATGTCAAAAAAGGCGAAGGTGTTACTAGCTTCGTTAAAGATGCACCTGAAGGTGCTGAAATCACAGGTGGTGGAAAGTATCTCACCAGCTATGGTGCTAAATATAATTATTTCGGATTCACCTTCAATTCCGACAAAGAATATACAGGAATAACATTAGTCTTTAGAATGGCTTATAGCGGATCTAAGGACTCAATCGATGTACAAGATAATTTAAAAGCTTATATGAACAGAGAAGTAGTTGATGGAGAAGAAAAAGGTAAATTATCGTTAGTCGGATCTTTAGAAAAGGGTGAATGTACTTGGAAGGATATAGTCATTAGAAATGTTACTTTGAAAGAAGGAACAAATACTCTTACATTCGATGCCTTATCCGACGATATTCCTGATATCGATTATATCGACTTCTATGTAGGAATGCGTTACATCAGTTCAGTAGCAGAGTTGACAGAAGGAACATTGATGAAAGACTTAGAAACCTTCGATACTGAATATGCATCTACAAGAGAAGATTGGGCAAATGCTAACCCAGATAAAATAGTGAATGGTTTAGGACTTGAGACAGTAACTAAGGAATCCGAGGGAAAGACTACAAGTGGTGGAAAATCAGTGGCTGCTTTAAATAGAGGATCTCAACTTTCAACCACAATGAGATTAGCTAAAGATTCAACAATAAAATTGGAATTTATAGCTGCTAAAGTAGATGATTACAAAGTTAAAGAAAACTGGGAATTCTATATCGATGGATTCAAGCTTGAATTAGTCGAAGATAGAAATATCAAAGGTGGTAATGCAGCTGCTGGTGAATATTGGTATTGGATTGCAACTGATTTAGGATCATATAACCTAACTGAAGGAGATCACTTCTTCTTGATAAAGAACACTGGATCCGATTGCAACATCGATGGAGTGCAATTCACAGTAGTATCTAGTGGCTCTTATGATGAATCAGGTTCAGCCTTAGATAATCAAAAGAAGCCCGAACCCGAGCCTTCTAAAGCCGATTTAGAAATAAGTGCTGATGGAGAATATAAGATAGAAGCCGAGAATCTCGATAAAACAAATTGGGTATTAAGGAAAGACTTAGCTGATGCCGGAATGGGATTCACTGAATCTTGGAGCAACGATTTTGGATCAGGAACCAGCGTTAGAGGATTGACTAATGGAACCGTCATCACCGCTACTGTCGAAGTCAAAAAGGCTATTAAAGATTTAAGAGTAGGAATGAGAATGTCTTATTATGACAGTGAGACATATGATTTCTCAAATACAGTAATCACTTTTGCTGGACAAACATTAACACCTGTTCCTGCAGGAACTTTCGGCCATAGAGATGGTAGCGATTATTGGAAATGGGTTGATGTTTCATTAGGAAAGGTAGATCTTGAAGTTGGAACATACACATTCAGCATGACTACTAACGGTGGATTCAATCTCGATTACTTTAGTTTCTCCAATTTGGATAATTCTAATCCCGAGCCCGAGCCTGACACAACAATTACAAAAGCCGGTGAAACTAGAATTGAAGCCGAGAATCTCGATTTATCCAAATTAACTCTTCAACCAGCAATGTCATCAAATACTGAAGTAGATTCTAAAAATCCAAGCAATTATTGTGTTTGTGGTATGAATGTGAATAGTGTATTGAGCTTCACATTCAAGCTTGATATAGATGCAAATGTTCAAATATCAGCATTGATGGCTAAATATGAATCTAGCTTCTCAACAAAAGACAAGTTGGAAGTCAAATTAAATGACACCACATTGGCAGTAGAAGAGAAGAATTTAGGAAGAGCAGAAGATGGTTCTAACGATTGGCACAATTGGATCGATGTTAAATTTGGTGGTGTTCAATCCTTGAGTGCAGGAACATATACATTAACTTTAAAAACATTGACTGATTCAAATGCAAATATAGACTGCTTTATCCTAAATACTACTATTTCTGAATAATTCTATTTATTTAACAATTTAATAAAGGAGGTAAAAATGGCTTTTAAGAAAAAATATATATACCCGATTGTTGCAGGCGTGATAAGCCTTGGCGTCATCGGAGGTTTAATTGCAGGAAACATAGCTTGTTTCGCTAACAAAAATTTAATTACTTCATATTTGTGTGGATATGGATTTGATGACGATGGTCAAAATTCCAAAGAAGCAAGAGAAAGTGGAAACGAATTAGCTAAAGATGTCGAAGCTAGTGGTGCTGTATTATTAAAGAACAATAATAAAGTACTTCCATTAGCCAATAAAAAAGTAAATGTCTTCGGTTGGTCTGGAAGCGATGCTGGTTTCATGCCACAAGGCACAGGATCAGGAACAGGTTCAAGAAATGATCTAGTAACTTTCTTGGGTGGATTAAAAGAAGCTGGTGTTGAATACAATGAGAATTTAGCTAAAGCTTACAATGATTTAGGTTGGAATAGAGTCTCCGGTGGCTCATACGTCATCGAAGCTCATGGACAAAAATATAAAGATTTCTATGGAGTTGCAGAAGCACCTAAAAGTTTCTATACAGATTCTCTTATGACCGATGCAGTTAATTATTCAAATACTGCTATTGTTGTAATAGGACGTATGATGGGTGAAGGAAACGATTTCTCTAAAGTTCAATACATTTCCGAAAACAGCAAACAATTACCTGGAGAGGATGGCGAAGATCCTACAAGAAAGACTCAGCAACTTTCCGAACGTGAAGAATACATGATTCAAAAGGTTACTGAAAATTTCGAAAACGTCATCGTAGTGACTAACAATGGTAATCCATTAGAATTAGGATTTGCAGACAACGATAATATCGATGCTGTAATCGATATGGGAATGCCTGGTACCCGTGGAACTATAGCAATTGGAGAAATAATCGCTGGAAAAGTAAATCCATCAGGAAGATTAGCTGATACCTGGGCATATGATTTATCTACTGCCGCTGCATACGCAACATCCGGATTAGAAGGTGTAGGAAGATATACAGACGCTGCAGCCTCTTATACTGAATATAGAGAGAATATCTATACTGGTTACTATTGGTACGAAACAGCAGATAAAGAAGGATTCTGGGATTCTAATTTTGCTAAAGAAAGATGGGGTATCAAAAACGGATATAAAGATGTTGTTCAATATCCCTTCGGATATGGATTGTCATATACAACATTTGATTGGAAGATAAATAAATGTAATTTAAATGATGGTGCTACGATTACAAAAGACGGAAAGATTGAACTTGAAGTCACTGTAACAAACACTGGAGATTTACCTGGAAGAGATGTAGTAGAACTTTATTATTCAGCACCATACACCAAAGGCGGAATTGAAAAATCAGCAATCAAACTAGGAGCCTTTGCAAAGACTGCCGAATTAAAACCTGGACAATTCGAAAACGTCAAATTGACTATGGATGTAGAAGAGATGAAATCCTATGATTGTTATGATGCTAACAACAACGGATTCATGGGCTATGAATTAGAAAAAGGTGATTATGAATTAACCCTAAGAACTGATGCTCACACCTTAAAAGAAACATTGGATGGAACTAATAGGCTCACATTTAAAGTTGCTGATGATATTAGATATGAGACAGATAGTGTGACAGGTGAAAAAGTAGAGAATAAATTTACCACTTACACCAACAGCACTTCTGGTGCATCTAGTAAAATCGATGAGCCTTTCAATCCAAAAGCTCATTCTATGGATGGATCTGAGAATGAAGGTGGCCCTATTCAATACATGACCAGAAATGATTTCATTTCTACGTTCCCCACCGAAAAAGGTGAAGATAGAAAGGCTGGAAATCTAAAAGATGATATGTTAGGAGTTTCTGCCCCTGTCGAAGAAGAAGGAGCAGTTGCACCTACATTCGATTCTAAAGCTACTTCTTGGTCTATCCAAGAATTGTTCGGTGTCAATTATGATGATCCTATGTGGGATGAATTAGTCTCTCAATTATCATTGGATCAAGCAGCAGACTTGATTACAAGAGCTGGATTTGGAACCATGGCAATAGATTCTATTGCTAAGCCAAAGACAGTCGATGCAGATGGTCCTAGCGGATTCAACAATAACGTAACTGGTACAAATAATTTAAAAGCCGTGAACTATCCTTCTGATACAGTGATTGCTCAAACTTGGGATTGGTATATAGCTTATCAAGTAGGCTGTGCCATAGGAATCGAAGGAAATGCGTTAGGAATAGACGGATGGTACGGACCTGGTGCAAACTTGCACAGATCAGCATTAGGTGGAAGAAACTTTGAGTATTATTCAGAAGATGGATTATTAGCTGGAACCATATGTGCATATCATGTTTTAGGAGCTAAAGAAAAAGGTGTATTAGCTTATATAAAACACATTGGAGCAAACGAAGACGATAAAGGAAGAACCGAAGGGACCGGTGCATTCAAATGGTTGACTGAGCAGTCATTCCGTGAGAATTATCTAAAGCCATTTGAAATGGCAATTAAGGTTGGCGGTGCAAATGGACTTATGGGTGCTGCCACAAGAACCGGTGGAATGAGAAGTACTGGAAGTTACGCATTATTAACTGCTGTCGTTCGTAACGAATGGGGATTTGATGGAACAGTAATTACTGATTACTATTGTGGTGGAACCATCAATGACTTCGATGAAGGAATTAGAGCCGGAAACAGTCAAGTCTTGCATCCGGATATGAGTCATACATTGTTTGATGACTACACCAGTGCAACTGCAAAGAAATACATTCATAAGAGTGCAAAAGATGTCTTATACTCATATGTAGCAACTAAATACTATGCCGAAACTGCTCAAGGCTTAGATAAAGGATCTTTGATAGGTCAAAGTAAAGAAGTATATGCATGGTGGATACCTGTGTTGATTTCAATCGATGTATTGAGTGGATTATTGATTGCATTCTGGATGTTTATGGCTTTAAGAAGAACATTCAAGAAAGATAAAGTTATAAGCAACACAGAACAATACAAAGCTCAATAGCAAAAAGCTCGTCTTAACTTATGTTAGGACGAGTTTTTATTTACTCATTCAATTAAAATATATACAATTAACTACTTTCAAAAATAGTAAAAAATACATTTACATTCATTTACATTATTAATTAAAATCACTATAATGAAGATGCAAAAGTAAAAGGAGGAATGTGTTTATGGTTGATATTATTCTTTTATTACGAAGACAGAAACACCTTCAAAGATGTACAAGGAGTAGCGGAAATTATAATCGAGAAAAATACAATAGATTCCCACGCCTATGCCGTCAAAATCAACAATTATATGATTAATATAATAAGGAGCTATAACTAATATGAAACCAACAAAAAAATACTTCTTTTATGTTTAAAACTCTCTAGTGCACGTGAGG
>FR878735.1 GCA_000434395.1 Clostridium sp. CAG:568
AAACTCTCTAGTGCACGTGAGGGATAAATCAGCATCATAAATCATAATTGGTATAATATTGACGCCACACTAAACTGTGGCGCAATTTTATTGAAAGAGCCTTTTGGCGAGCGTTGTCCTTCTTGAGACTTGGCGGTTTCGGGAAAACGCTCGCTAAAGGGCGGAACCGCCAAACATGAACAAAAGACAAAAAGAAGCCCTCAGGGGCAAATTTTCCGATACTCTTATGTCGACTGACTTGATGGTCTCTACCATCTCGGAATGGTATGATGCCAAACATAGGAAGCCATCGAAAGAAGAAGTGGATTTCATAAATTCCATCGTCATCGAGGAATGCCCGTTCTGTGGATCGAAGGAAATCAGAAGAGACGGGTTCAACAAGAAGACAGGCCTTGCAATCCGGGAATGCAAGACATGCGGCAGGAAGTTCAATCCGCTTGCCGGAACCATCTTCGACTCGAGGAAGATTCCATTCTCGGAATGGATAGAGTTCCTTGTGCACCTTTTCCAGTTCCACTCCGTCAGAACAGCCGCCTTTGACAATAGAAATGCGGAAACTACGGGGCTTTACTGGCTTTCCAAGGTCTTTCTTGTGGTCGACGACATCCAGTCAGACATAGTCTTTTCCGGAAAGGTGTGGATCGACGAGACATACTTCCCTAGATGGAAATCAGAATCCGCCACCAAAAACGGCAAGCTGCTCAGTGGACTGTCGAGAAATCAGTTCTGCGTATGCTCTGCGACAGACGGAGAACGATGCGTGCTGTATCTTTGTGGCGTGGGAAAGCCAAGCTCCGCTAAGGCGCTGAGGGCATATGGCAGCGTCATCGCTCGCGGATCGATGGTCATCCAT
>FR878736.1 GCA_000434395.1 Clostridium sp. CAG:568
GGAGATGTTTCTCAAATATAAATAAAAAGGAGCTGTTTTCAAATCCTCTTTAATTAGCAAATGATGATTTTATAATGTAAAAGCTCGGCATATATGTTGACAATAAACGAAAATAATATAGAATAATAATTGTGGAGGTATTAAAGATGTCTACAACTAATTTAAATATCAGAACTGATAAAGCTGTAAAAGATCAAGCTGAGGCTATTTTCAATGAATTAGGACTTAGTTTGACAACTGCTGTTAATATGTTTTTAAGAACAGCCATTCGTGAAAATGGCATTCCTTTTGAATTAAAGCTCGATGTACCTAACGAAATAACTGCTAAAGCTATTAAAGAAGGAAAAGAACTTCTTTCTAATCCTAAAGCACCTAAATATACAAGTATGGAAGCTTTGAAAGATGCTTTGAATAAATGAAGTGTAGCATTCAATTTACTAATCAATTCAAAAAAGACTTGAAACTTGCCAAAAAGCAAGGAAAGGATTTAGATAAATTATTTGAAGTAATCAACATATTAGCCAATGGGGAGAAATTAGACACAAAATTCAAAGACCATGACCTGTCTGGTAGTTATAAAGGAACTCGTGAATGCCATATAGAGCCTGATTGGTTACTTATTTATGAAATTGATAATAACGCACTAATTTTGATGCTTTATCGTCTAGGAACACATT
Organism: Clostridium sp. CAG:568; assembly: GCA_000434395.1. Lineage (GTDB taxonomy): Bacteria > Bacillota_I > Bacilli_A > RFN20 > CAG-288 > CAG-568. Next base: position 678 of record FR878736.1, read on the forward strand.
CTGAATTATTCAAGAAATAACATAAAAAAAACAGCCCCTGTATAATC
>FR878737.1 GCA_000434395.1 Clostridium sp. CAG:568
GTGCACTAGAGAGTTTAAAGAAAACTAGCTCTAAGTTTTATACAAACCATATATATTAACAAAAAAGTAGTGTTATAATTATTTTTACGAGGCCAAGATAATATGCAAAAATTAAGAGCAGGAGCTAGCACCTCTGTACAAAAGTTAGGTGCATCAATTCATATTTGTCTATCACAAGATGGTGATTGCTTAGTGAGCGTTGTGGGTGCTAAAGCTTTGAATCAAGCTATTAAAGGAATAATTGTTGCTAAGTCTTTACTTTTAAATGATGACAACTCTGACCTTGTCGTTCAACCTAATTTCGTGGTAGTACAACAAAACAATCCAAAATTAGGAAACTCTACGACTACATCAATCGAATTATACGTGAAGAAAATTAAGGCTTTGGAAAAGCCTAGCGATGTTTCATCAGTGTCTGATTTAACTAAACCGACTGGTGAAGAAGAAGACGATAGAAAAAATTAGTTATGATAGATAATAGAATAACCCAGTAGGTTATTCTATTATTTATGTAGAAGAATAAATTGAGGAACAATACATTGAAACCTGAAATAGATATTAACTCTGCTCCTGATTTGCATGAGGCTAAAAAACGTGGAAAATTGGCTAAAAGCCAAGAAGATGAGGCTGAGATAAAGCCATCTCCTTTTCTGATTGAATGGGGAAAAGGAAAGAAGTATTTCATTGAGACATTCGGCTGTCAAATGAATGTCAGAGACTCTGAAATCATTCGTGGATATTTGGAAGAGATTGGAATGACTATGACTAAGGATCCTAGCGAGGCTTCCTTCCTTCTTTTCAATACTTGTGCCGTTAGAGAGAATGCTGAGGATCACTTGTATGGTGAGCTTGGCCATGTCAAAGTTTTCGCTGATTCAAAACCTGGAATTATTGTCGCCGTTTGTGGTTGTATGATGCAACTTGAAGTTCCGTTTAGAGTTATAAGAGATCATTATCCTTATGTCAACTTAGTTTTCGGAACAAATAACATCGATCAATTGTTTCCTTTGATGGATGATTGCTTAAGAAATAGTAAACGTGTTTTGAAAGTTGTGTCCGACCCTGGAAGAGTCGTAGAAGGATTTCCTTCTGCTAGAATGGAAAAGTATCGTGCTTTTGTCAATATCACATATGGATGTGACAAGTTCTGCACTTATTGTATCGTTCCTTTCACTAGAGGTATGCAACGCTCTAGAAGAGATAAGGATGTTCTAGCCGAGGTTAGAGACTTGGTGAGACATGGATATAAGGAAGTTACATTGTTGGGACAAAATGTTTCATCCTATGGAATGGATCTAGAGAACAACATGTCTTTTGCTGAACTTTTAGAAGCTGTAAGCAAAACTGGAATCGAGAGAATTAGATATGTCACATCTCATCCTCATGATTTCACAGATGATGTCTTCGACGTCATGGCCAAGCATTCTAATATCATGCCTTATCTTCATCTTCCTGTTCAAAGCGGATCCGATCATGTTCTACGATTGATGAACAGATCTTATGATTTGAAGAAGTATATGCATTTAGTTGATTTGGTCAAACAAAAAGTTCCTGATATTTCTTTGACCACTGATATCATTGTCGGTTTTCCAGGAGAGACGGAAGAGGATTTTCAAGAAACTTTGGATGTCGTTAAGAAAGTTAGATATGATTCAGCATATACATTCATTTTCTCACCCAGACCTGGAACACCAGCTTATAAGATGAAGAACAACGCTACTCCAGAAGAAATTCTAGACAGATTCATGAGATTGAAGGATGTAGTAGATAAAATAACTGAAGAAAGAGCTGATGAATGGGTCGGAAAGACAGTCGAGGTCTTATTCTTATATCCTAGTAAACGTAACTCTTCTATGATGTCTGGCTATGACAGACATAATCATTTAGTCCACGTAAAAGGTGATAAATCGATAGAAGGAAAGATACTAAAAGTTAAGATTATTGAGTCTCATGTTCATTCCTTCATAGGAGAGTTGATCGATGAGTGAATTGGATGAATTGTCAGGAAAAGCAAAACAAATTTTGGAAGAATATGAGAATTCTAAGGAATATAAAAGATTTCAGGAATTGACTAAAGCTATTTCCAAAGATGAAGAAATAAATAGGCTTTGCTCTATCTTGAATGAACTTCAAGCTATTTGTAGAACAAAGGAAAGTGATCTTTTAGAAAAAAGAGATACTTTGAAAGAAATAGAGAAAATCAAAGCTGAGCTTTATTCAAAACCCCTTTGGATCAACTATATTACAGCTAGAGATGAACTCGAAAGACTCAAGAATGAAGTGATAGAATCTTTGGATGAAAAATTAGGATAACAAATAAGATGGGTAAATCCCATCTTTTTAAATCCTTGCATTGTCTTAAACCTTAAAAACATAAAGGTTTAGCCTTAGCTTTTGCTTTATAATAAAGAAGTTTGAAGGATAAAGAAATGGCTTTACATGTAATACTTGTAATCGATGTTGGAACTCAATCTCTACGTTCTAGCTTGGTGGATGAACAAGGAAATATTTGTTCTATGGTCACTAGAACCTATGATGAACCATATAAGGTTCCACAAAGCGGATATGCTGAACAGGATGCTGATTATTACTATGAGGAGATTTGTCGTGCAAACAATCAATTGAGAGAAGAAAACCCGATAATGTTCTCTCAAGTTAGAAGTTTGGTTATCGCCACTTTTAGAGATACTGCTGTCATTTTGGACGAGAATAAAAATCCTATAAGACCTATGATTCTATGGCTCGATCAAAGAATGGCGGAATTACCTGGCGAGAAACATATTCCACTTTGGAACAAGATGTTGTTCCATATTGTTGGAATGTGGGAAACTGTCAAGTTGAACAGTTGTAGAACTGGGGCTCAATGGCTTAGGGAAAATGAGCCGGAGACTTGGAAGAAAGTAAAATATTATGTTCCATTAGGTGCGTATTTGAATTATAAATTGACTGGCGAATTGAAAGTCTCTGACTCTGATATAGTTGGCCATTACGCTTTTGATTATAAAAATAGAAGATATTATGGAAAGAAAGCCTTGAAGTATCCTGTTTTTGGAATTGACTTGGAGATGAATGCTCCTTTGGTCAAGACCGGAGATGTTATCGGAAAAATCACTGAAAAAGCAAGCAAAGAAAGTGGAATTCCAACTGGAATTAATTTGATAGCCTCCGGTTCTGATAAAGCTTGTGAGGTTTTGGGAGATGGCTGTATCGAAGGAAGCAAAGCTTCCATTAGTTTAGGAACAGCCTGCACTATTGATATTCCATCTCATAAGTATATAGAACCCGAAGCTTTTCTTCCTTCTTATGGAGCTGCATATCCGAAAGATTATAACGACGAAGTTCAAATTTATCGTGGCTTTTGGCTATTGAAATGGTTTACTGAAAACTTTGCCAGTGCCGATGACATTTCCGAAGCTAAGGGAAAGGATATTCCCTTAGAGAGTCTATTTGATAAGAAGATAGAAGATATCGTACCTGGATCTGATGGACTTATGGTCCAACCATATTGGGGACCTGGATTGAAGAGACCTATGGCTCGAGGTGCTATCGTAGGATTTAGAGATTTTCAAGATAAATGTCATATCTATAGAGCATCTATAGAAGGAATTGCTTTTGCTTTGAGGGAAGGTATGGAAGAGATGGACCACAGGATGCATAACAAAGTCAAAAGCATAGTCGTGTCAGGTGGTGGAAGCAGAAATGATATTGTCGCTCAAATAATCGCAGATATATTCAACTTGCCTGTTTATAAGACTATTACGACTGAGAGCACCACAATCGGTGCTGCTATGGCAGGTTTTTTGGCTGAAGGGGATGTTTTCCATTCCAATCAAGATGCTGTAGATAGCATGGTTCATTATCACAAGACCTTCATGCCTAACAAGAGAAATGCCAAGCTTTACGATCAAATTTATAAACAAGTTTATTTGAAGTTGTATCCAAAGCTCAACAAGTTATACGAAGAATTAGATGATTTATCAAAGAAGGAAAGGAGCATTGGTGCAGATGGAAAACGTGCAAAGTAAAAAAAGTCTAGCTGAAGAATTGGGGATTGAGATGGATGAGAAGAATTTCACCCCTATGGTGAAGCAATACTTATCCATCAAAGAAAAAAACAGAGATTATATTCTTTTGTTTAGAATCGGCGATTTCTATGAAATGTTTTTTGATGATGCAAAAGTTGCAAGTCAAGAACTACAACTTTTTTTGACTAAAAAAGGTGCTGGAAATGGAACTAAGATTCCAATGTGTGGAATTCCACATCACGCCTATCTTTCTTATGCTCAAAAACTTCTGGATAATGGTCATAAAGTCGCTATTGTTGAGCAGTTGGAAGATCCGGCTTTGACCAAGAAATTAGTCAAAAGAGGAATCATTCAAGTCATAACTCCTGGTGCAAATCTCGACCTTCGCTCTCCGGATAATAATTTCATAGCTTCTTTGACCTCGGATAGTCATTATTGCTCTATAGTCTATGCTGATATGTCGACCGGTGAAATCTTTGCCACTAATACTCAAAACGACGATAGAGCAGTCCTCTCTAAACTAATGGCCTTAGAAATAAAGGAGTTGGTTTTGCCCACATCTGTAGATGCTGATTTTGTGCAACTTATAAAAGAAAATTCAAATATTTGTATTTCTTATTGTAACAATTCTAATTCTTCTATAGAATTGGAACCTTTATTTGCTAATTTAAAAGATCCCAAGCAAATCCTATCCTTGACTAGATTGATGAATTATTTAACCGATACTCAAAAAAGAGAATTGGATTATTTCAAACCAGCTATTAATATTCTTTCAAATCAAAACATGTCTTTGGATTATTCGACTTTAGTAAATTTGGAATTGCTTAAGTCTTTGGATGGTAAACATGTCTTTGGAACTTTATATTGGCTTTTGAATCACTGCTCGACTCCGATGGGATCTCGTTTTTTAAAGAGCTGCATCAGTGAACCATTATGTAATTTAGCTAGCATCAACGATAGATTAGATTGTGTCGATTGGTTAGTTAAGAACTATGTCATTCGTCAGGATTTAATCGATTCTTTGTCCAATGTATATGATTTGGATAGATTGATTGCCAGAATTTCATATGGATCATCCAACGGTCATGATATGCTTCAATTGAAGAAATCATTGAAGGCTGTTCCTAGCCTCAAAAAATCACTTGAGAACTGCTCAGTATCTCTTCTTGAATCTATCAGAGATAGATTGTCCTATTTTGATCCTTTGATCAATCTATTGGAGAAGGCAGTTAGAGAAGATTGCCCTCTGACAATTACAGAAGGTGGAATATTTAAAGATGGATATGATCAATCTTTGGATGATCTTCTTTCGGCTACTCAAGATTCGAGGAAGTGGATCAATGAATTGGAGACCAGAGAAAAGGAAAGAACAGGAATCAAAAACTTGAGAGTCGGATTCACCAAGGCGTTTGGATACTATATCGAAGTATCTAAAGGAAATGTTTCTGAAGTAAAACCTGAATTTGGATATATTAGAAAGCAAACCTTGACTACTGGTGAGCGTTATACGACTGAAGAATTACAACAAAGAGAGCAGTTGATTCTTAATGCTGATGATTTAAAGAAGAAAAAAGAATATGAGTTGTTCCAAGATTTGAGAAAGAAAGTATCTGAATATACACATCAAATTCAAGATTTGTCTCAAGCTATAGCTTTGTTAGATTATCTGGTATCTATCTCAGTCGTATCTTCTTCCAATGCTTATGTAAGACCTGTATTCAATGTTAATAACACCATTGATGTCAAAGGTGCTAGACATCCAGTTATAGAGAAAGCCCAGCCTGAAAGAGAGTTCGTATCTAATGATTACAAGATGGATTCATCTACTGAGGTTTTGATTATCACAGGTCCTAACATGGGTGGTAAATCAACATATATGAGAGAGTTTGCTTTGATTGCAATCATGGCTCAGATGGGAATGTATGTTCCTGCTCAATATTGCTCCATTCCTGTTTTCGATTCTATTTTTACTAGGATCGGAGCTAGCGATGATTTGATCAAAGGTGCTTCGACTTTTATGGTCGAAATGCAAGAGACTAATAAAGCTTTGTCTTTAGCTACATCTTCATCGCTGATACTCTTTGATGAAATCGGAAGAGGAACAGCGACATATGATGGAATGGCATTAGCTCAAGCTATACTCGAATATGTTATTTCAAAGATTCATGCTAAAACGTTCTTTTCAACTCACTATCATGAATTGACTGCTTTAGCAAACGAGTATAAGCAAATGAAGAATGTTCATGTCAGCGTTACTGAAGAAAATGACAAAGTGACTTTCTTATATAAGGTAACCGATGGACCAATGGATAAATCTTATGGTATCAATGTCGCTCAATTGGCAGGTATGCCTGATGATTTACTTTATAGAGCGACCGACATTTTGAAATCTTTGGAAGAGAATGGAAACAAAGTGGAATCTATTCCTAGAGTAGTGATAGAAGAAAAGAAAAAGAATGTTGATCCAATAATTGAGAAATTGAAGAATTGCGATCCTATGAACATGTCTCCATTGGATGCTTTGAATTTGATATATACTCTTCATAAAGAAGCGAGCGGTAAGTAAAGGAGATAATCATGCCTGATAGAATTCATTTAATGTCGGCGAGTCTAGCAAATCTCATCGCCGCAGGAGAAGTCGTAGAGAGACCAGCCAGTGTCGTCAAGGAACTGGTTGAAAATTCTATAGATGCCGGTGCAACTCATATCGATGTAGAATTGATAGAAGGAGGATTGAAACAAATCCTTGTTAGAGATGATGGGTGCGGTATGAATAGAGATGATGCAAAGATGTGTCTTTTACGTCATGCATCATCTAAGATTAAGTCTTCTTATGACTTGGAATATATCCACACAATGGGATTTAGAGGTGAAGCTATTCCTTCTATCGTCTCTGTTTCTAATTTTGAGATGGAAACTTCTGATGGTGAAGAAGGCACTAAGGTAGAGGCTAGTGGTGAAAATCAACCTTTATTCTCTTCCGCCCCTTTAAGAAAAGGAACGGTAATCAGAGTCAAAGACTTGTTCTATAACACACCTGCTAGACTGAAGTATATGAAAGGTGCTAATACTGAGAAGGCTAAATGCATCGATACTTGTGAACATCTAGCTTTAGGTTTCCCCAATGTCTCTTTTACTTTCAAAGCAGATGGAAAAGAAGTATTCTCTACTTCCGGAAGAGGCGATGAAGTAGAAGTCATCCAAAGAATCTGGGGCAATGGAATAGCCAAGGAGATGAATGTAGTTTCTAAAGAATCCGTTAGAGACTTTAAAGTGAAAGTGTTCATGGCTAATCCAGAAGTTAATTATTCGACTAAGTATCAAATAATGACTTTTTTAAATAATAGATTTATCTATTCATATAAATTATCCAAAGGAATAGAGGAAGCTTATAGAGATTACTTAGCTCCTTTGAGATATCCTTTTGTCGTGGTTAAAATTGAAGCAGATCCAACTTTGGTAGATGTGAATGTTCATCCAGCAAAAAGAGAAGTAAGAATATCAGGTGAAGATCATTTGGCGTATGAAATTAAATCTTTGATAGCAGATGAATTGTTGAAGAACAAGCCTACTTATACTTCTAGATCATCTTCTTTGTATTTTGCCAAGGAAAATAAAGAGAAGGAATTAAATGCTATGCCTTTATTTAATAATTCAACTCAATCCAATCAGATACAAATGCCTAAAGTAAAAGGTGCTGGCACTTTTTCTCCAGCTCCTTCTTATGAAAGTCAGATTATTAGCGATGTTGCTACCAATACATTCCAAGGTAATGACCCTAGTGAAATCAATCGTCTTATAAACATGTATAAGAAGACTAGTGTGGAGAAGAATGTACCGCCCAATGAAAACAGTGTGACCTTAGATCAAGACACATTGGAAGAAAAGGAAGTAGAACAGACAATAGATAATAAGATCGAAGTTGATACAAATGTAGACAAAAAGGTTGAAAGCAAAAAAGTTTCACCATATGCCGATTTATGCCCAATAGGTCAAGTTGCAAAGACTTATATAATTTGTGAGTCTCCAGAAGGTCTATGCATTATGGATCAACACGCAGCGGCTGAGAGAATCAACTTTGAAAAATTTGAGAGATTATTTAAAGAAGGAGTCAAGTTGATTCAACCTTTATCACCTATAATTGTCGAATTGCCTCCATCAGTAGTCTCTAGTTTTGATGATAATAAAGCAAAGCTATTGAAGGACATGGGCTTAATTGTGTCAGTCTTTGGAGATTCGGCTTTGAAGCTAGATGAAGTACCTTCATTTTTGACTGATAAAGATTATGATGATGTACTTAAAGATATCATTGTTGGAGTGATGGAAGGAAGAAAAGAAGATCCTTTAACTTTGATGAGAAAGGCTGTCTCTACTATTGCATGCAAAGCTTCGATTAGGGCAGGACAAATCCTTTCTCCTATTGAACAAGTAAGTCTAATAAAGAACTTAGGTAATTGTGATAATCCTGCAAATTGTCCACACGGAAGACCTACTGTAATAAAGATTTCCATAAGAGATTTGGAAAGACTATTTAAGAGGACTGGATTCTGATGCTTTATGTTATTTTAGGAGAAACCTGTAGTGGAAAATCTTCCACTGCATTAAAGGTGTGCAAAGAGAACAACCTTCCTTTGATTTCGGCTGATGCTTTTGGCGTATATCAAGGTTTTGATATAGGTTCAGCTAAATCTACTCCAAAGGAATTGGAAGGAATCGAAAACTATTTCATCGATTCTATTCCTTGGGGACAAGCGATGACTGTTTTTGAATTTCAAACTAATGGAAGACAAATAATAAATTCGTTCAAAGATAGAAATGTTGATGGCGTTATAGTCGGAGGAACATTCCTTTATACTAAAGCTTTGCTGTTCCCTTATTATTTTCCTAAAGAAGAGAATACAGGCCCTGTCATTAAAGAATATCCCCCTTTGAATGAAATGCTAAAAACTATTAAAGAATTAGATCCTGATTCTTTGAATCTTATCGATACAAAAAATCCTAGAAGAGTCGAAAGAGCTTATGATTTAGCAAAGAGTGGAAACAAGAGAGAAGATATAGAATCTATGTATTCTAATTTGCCATTGTATCCATGTATTTTTATCAGATTGAAAGTCGATAAAGATCAATTGAGAAGCAAAATAAAAGAAAGAGTCCTCATCCAAGTTAAAGATGGTCTTTTTGAAGAAGAGGAAAGACTTGAAAAGGCTAATCCTGAATTCAGTTCCACCTTTAGAGGTATTGGATTTAAAGAAATTTATCAAGGTAAAAGAGAAGGATGGACTAAGGAAAAGATAATAAATCAAGTAATGGTAGATACAATTCAGTATGCTAGAAGGCAAAGAACATTTTTAAGACATCAATTTCCTTACATGGTCGAAGTCGATAAATCTGATATTCCATCATTGATAAAAACTGATATCGAAATCAGGAATGGAATGGAATCTTTGGAAGTTCCATTGATCAATTCTACTCCTAATCTTATGAATTCCATTGAATCTATCTATTCAAAAGGCATAAGACAATGTGGAATATATGGAGACTACGATGAAAACAAAATACATAGTCTTTACCCATTGCTTCAAATCGTAGGAGTGACTGATTTGAATTCTAAAGGTAAGAAGGATATTAAGTTTTCTTCTAAGATTGATTTCTAGTTTTCCTATACAACATAGTTCTTGTTTTTCAAGTCTTCTTTTATATCTAAATATAAGATAAAATGAAAGAAAGAATGGAGGCGAGCGTGGAAAAGAATAATAAAACAATCACTATCGAAGTAAGAGAAGTTAGTCAAGAGCTAGAAATAATCAAGGAGAAACCTAGAGATACTCTAATGGTCTTAGTTCCTTCTTTAGCTATTGAATATTGGGGTAGAATTGCTGATATGTATCAAAATGGTGTTAGAAAAATCTATGTCTATTCTTTGGATAAAGAATTCTTTATAGACTTTTCTACAAAGATTCATACTACGTGCCCTGAATTAAATATTTATTTCTTCAACTTAGAAAAGAAATCCAAGCTTCCTTATTTTGATTTTTCATTACCTGAAATCTCAGGTGTTTCATTGGATGACAAAATAAGAAAATTTCTTATGGATAAAAAGATTCCAATGGTGAAAGTAAAGGATTTATTCAATTAGGAGGTATTTAAATGATTAAGATTCAAACTATTGCTAAGAAGCTTGGAATCAAAGCTTCTGATTTGTTTTGTTATGGTCCTTATATTGCGAAAGTGATGACTAAAGATGAGCCTATAAAAAAGAAAAAAGCAAAATTAATCCTTGTCACTGCCATGACTCCTACAAAAGCAGGAGAAGGAAAGACTACGACATCTATAGGCTTGACTGACGGACTGAATTTGCTTTTAAAAGGTAGTAAAAAAATTGCATGTGCTTGTTTGAGACAACCATCATTAGGACCGTTCTTTGGAATGAAAGGCGGAGCTACAGGAGGAGGTAAAGCCTCTGTGGAACCCGATGAAAGAATTAATGTCCATTTCACCGGCGATCTCCATGCTATCTCTAGTGCCTCATTGCTTATCAGTGCAGTTATCGAAAATAGCATTTATCAAGGTAACAATTTGAATATAAACAAAGATAGGATTGTTTTTCCTAGAGCTCTCGATGTCAACGATAGAGCTCTTAGAGAAGTTCAAGTCGATAATAAAACCGGAATTCATACGAATGAGACTGTCATAACTGCCGCTTCTGAAATCATGACAATTTTTTGCTTGGCTAAAGACAAAACTGATTTCTTGACTAAGCTTGGAAATATAACAGTCGCTTATGATAATGAAGGCAATCCTATCTATTTAAAACAATTGAACATATTAAACGCTTTATGGCTGATATTAAAGGATGCTTTTCAACCTAATTTGGTTCAGACATTGTATAAATCACCTGTGCTAGTCCATGGTGGTCCATTTGCTAATATCGCTCACGGATGTTGTTCATATAGATCTTTGAAAGTTGGATTAGAGAACTCTGATTATTGTGTCACTGAAGCTGGCTTTGGTGCTGACTTAGGTGGAGAGAAGTTCATGGATATTTTATGTAGAACTGATGAACTTAAGCCAGATTTAACAGTGATGGTCTTCTCAATCCGTGCTTTGAAACTTCAAGGTGGAGCCGATTATGATACTTTGAATGAGGAAAATGTCGATGCGTGTTTATCAGGCTTATCAAATCTAATTAAACACCTTGAAAACATGAAGAAGTTCAATGTTCCTTTGGTTGTGGCTATGAATGAATTCAAATCCGATTCACCTAAAGAAAAGAAAGCTGTTTGTGAAAAACTGGATGAACTCGGCTATAAGGTGGCTCCTTATACTTCCTTTATGGATGGTGAAAAAGGTGGAAAAGATTTGGCTAAGCTAGTTCTGGATACTTTGAATGAAACTACATCAAATTACAAGCCTCTTTATAATGGCGATGAAACTATAGAAGACATCATAGAAAAGATTTCTACTGAAATCTATGGTGCTAAGGATGTCGTCTATTCAAATGAAGCGAAACAAGACTTGGAAAACATAAAAAAAGTGGTTAAAAGTTCTACATCGGTTTGTGTTGCAAAGACACCCTTATCTTTGACTGACAATCCTAAAGTGCTCGGAGCTCCTAAGGATTTTACAATCCATGTTCAAGGATTGAATTATTATTCTGGTGCTAATTTGGTCGTAGCTAGAACTGGCACTATTTGGTTGATGCCTGGATTACCTAAAGTACCTCAAGCTGTAAAAATGGAAGGCTCAAAATGACAACATTATTAAAAGGTTTACCTGTTAGAAAAGAAGATGAGGCTAGAATCAAAGAATTGAATCTATCTTCTAATGATGTCTGTTTCTTGTTAATTGTTTCTAATGATTCCGAAGATGCTTTAGCATATTGTCATCAAATAGAGAAGTTTTTGAATAAAGTTCAACTTAGTTTTATAGAAAAAATATACGACGGAACAAACGGGGATGAAATCATCGATATGATGAAGAAACCCAATATGAGTGTGATATTGGCTCGTCCCCTTCCAATCGATTTTATGAATAGGGCTAGAAAAGAACTCAATTATGAGTCTGACCCTGATTGTTTAGGTGTTAAAAGTGCTGGAATGATATTCTTGGGAGAGGGATTGCTCCCAGCAACCGCTCAATCTGTGATTAGAATATTAGATTTTTATGGAATTGATGTTTTGAGTAAGAAAGTTTTAGTTATTGGAAGATCTCAAAGTGTAGGTCTTCCAATCGCTTTAGGATTGTTGAAGAAAAATGCCGAGGTTACTATTGCTCATTCAAAAATTTCAAAAGAAGAGATAGAACGAAAAGTGGCTGATTCAGACATTATTGTTCTAGCTTCAGGAAAGAAAGGCCTAGTAAATAAAGATGCTTTTAAAAAAGGTCAGATAGTTATCGACTGTGGTTATCATGCTGAAGATAATTCTGGTGATTTGGGATTTGTGACCGAGGATGACTTTTTCGAAAGTTATACACCGGTACCTGGCGGTGTCGGACCCTTGACTATTTCCACTTTGATAGTGAATGGACTTAAGAAGAAAGGACTGATGAAATGAGCAAGATTAGATTTTGCGTCATGTCTGACACCCACGGTGACACTCAATATATGGATGCAATTATCTCCAAATATAATGGGGTAGTGAACAATTGGTTCCATTGTGGAGATTCGGAATTGCCACCCGAATTGATAATGAGAAATTTTGTCGGTGTGAGAGGTAATTGTGATTATTTTGCTGGTCTTCCAATAACTAGGGATGTTAAGTTTCCTTTTGGAACAGTTCATTTAGAACATGGAAATAGAACTGGTGGTATAACACCTGAATATATAAAATCTTGTAATTGTAAATACTTCTTTTCCGGACATACTCATAAAAAATTGTTTAATGAATTGGATGGGGAGATATATCAATTCAATCCTGGATCTTTGATGAGGCCTAGAGATGGAATGTTTGGTAGTTTCCTCTTTATAGATTTAGATGATCAGACAGGAAAGTTGATATCTTATCAATTCAAATTGATAGATCCGGTCACAGGAATTGAAATCCCTGATTAGATTTAAGAATTCACTTATCATTTATCACCTTTGAGGATCATATCTTCAGAGGTGATTTTTTTGAAAATTGAAAAGCTATCGTATTCTTATCTAAATGGTGAAAGAACCACCAGAGTTTTTTCTAATCTATCCTATGATTTTGGAAATAATGGCTTGGTGATGATTTTAGGAAAATCTGGTTGTGGTAAGTCAACTCTTTTATCTTTGATTGCAGGATTTATTAAGCCGACAGAAGGAAAGATTATCAATGATTTGGGAAAATCATCGATAGTTTTTCAAGAAGCCAATTTATTAGATGAATTAAATGTTGTTGATAATGCAACCTTATCATCAATCATGGATGGTATCGATTTTAAAAATAGGGAAGAAGAAATAATTCCAATTTTAAAAGAGTTGAACATCTTAAATTTGAAAGATAAACCTTGTAAGGATTTATCCGGTGGAGAAAAGAGTAGAGTCTCTTTAGCTAGAGCATTGATAGATTCCGACAAATTGATTCTTTGTGATGAACCTACTGGAGCGCTAGATAATGTCAATTCAAAAATAGTGATGAATAAATTAAAAGAAGCATCAAAGGAAAAACTTGTTGTTTGTGTCACTCATAACAAAGAATTAGCTTTTGAATATGGTGATGTAGTTCTACTATTTAAAAGCGGGAATCTCAATGAGATTAAGAAAAATAAAATTGACATTGGAAAAATTACTGATAATAATTTAAAGAATGGAAAGATAAAAATTAAAGACTCTTTGAATATTAGCAGTTGTTTTTTAAAGAAGAAATTAGGAAGACTTATCTCCAGTTCTTTAGCTTTAGGATTTGCTTTTTCATGCTTGGCTTGTGCTTTATCGATAAACCAAAATAAAGAATTCATCAGTCAAGGATATGCCCGTGATTTCTATGGCTATAATCTGGTTCATGCCAGCGAGATAACAACCATAAGTCAATCTAATGGAATGACTTTGACTAAGAATTTGCCTTTATCAAATTCCCTAGAATTTGAAATAAATTCATTGATAGGTATTCATTCCTATCCATCTTTATCTTTCTTTATTCCTCAAGCTTCTTATCTTCATAGGAATGAAGACAAGATAAACTATCAAATAGAGCCTTGTTTTTTTGAAGACGAAGTCGATTGTGAGTATATCAGAGCGGTAGCTAATACTGCTTTTATTAAGTCGACTGGAAGAAATATAGGCGATATTGTCACAGTAAAAGGCGAAGGTAGATCTCAAGTAGTGGATGAACTGGGAAACAATGCTGTGTTTGAAAAAAACTGGAATCTTAAAATTGTATCCGTTCATAAAGAAATAGAGGGATTCTCGACTCCAACTCTTCTTTATGATTACAAGCAAGTTTATGATTATATAGATTCAAAAACGGATTCATCGACTGGATTGTTTTATTTTGATCTTATGAGCAAGGATGAATACAAAGAAGATATCATCAATAGTTATGAGACTCTTTTGTATGTCGATGACACATTGAAACTAGGTGAATTAAGCAAATCTGTTTTTAAAAATAGACTTAGAGTTAATTCCAGGGCTTTGTCTGCCAATGATTCAATATCAGCTATCCTAGGATCTATAACTCAATTGGCTAGTGTTTTTCTAATCTTGGCAATAATCATTTCATTCTTTATAGAAATCTTTTCATTGTCGACAATTCTTTCTGAGAATAAAAAGAAATACGCGATAACATTAGCTTTTACAAAGAATAAGAAGTCTTTTGTCAAGCTTTATGAAGGAATTCCACTTATTTTTAGTTTTGCTTCATTGATATCTTATTGTTTGTTCTCTTTGATCTTAAAAATAGCTTTACCAAAAGCATTGGTTTATTATGGATATCCTAATTTGTTTATAGGTGGATTTACTATTCAGTCTTTATTCTTGATGGGATTCTCTATCGTATTTTTAACGATTGTAGCTTCTATTTATTGTTACTTGAGATTGATTAAGAAAGATTTGCTTCTTTCCTTGAGGACTGATAGATGATAAGAGTGAAGAATTTATCTAAGACATATGAAGGTGAGAAAACCCCGACTATTAAAAATGTATCTTTTATGCTGAAGGATACAGGTCTTTATTTTATTAAAGGTGAGTCTGGATCAGGAAAGACAACATTAGCAACCATATTAGGATGTATGGATGATAATTTTGATGGCGATGTATTCTTTGATGAAAAATCATATAAGGCGATGAGCAAAAATGAGAAATCGGAATTTAGATTAAATAATGTAGGTTTTTCTTTTCAAGGTGGCTTTATGGATGGATTATGTACAGTAGAAGATGAAGTGATGAAATCATTCTTCGGCTCTTCTTTATCAAAAGAAGAAAGAAAAGATAGATTATCTAAACTGTTAATCTATTTTGAGTTGAATAATTATCAAAAGAGAAAGATAAATGAATTGTCAGGAGGAGAGAAGAAGAGAATATCTTTGATAAAAGCTATTATCAAAAAGCCTAAATTATTAATAGTCGATGAACCTACAGCTGGATTGAATGAAAAACTAGCACATAAAACAATGTCTTATTTAGAAAAAATATCATCGGATTCATTGGTTTTAGTGATAACGCATGACGATGTAGATACTTCGAAATTTGGATTGCTCGAAGTAAAGGAAAAGTCTGTTAAATTGATTGATGAACCGGCCGATATAAAAAAGGATAAAGAAAAAAGAGAGGGTTATCGAAAGATAAAATTATTATCTTTGATAATTCAATCATTTAAGACTTTTATTCGTCACATGAGAAGCGCATATCCTGCAATCATCGCAATAATGATTTCCTTAACTTCTTTTGGAATTGCCCTTTGTATGGTTGATGGTGTTAAGTCAGGATTTATCAGCATGGGTTCTTCAGCGTTTGATGAATCGACAATAGTAGTTGAACCTAAAGCCAATTCAAATTTAAATGGGAAGAATGTATTAGGTGATGAAACATTAGTTAGACTTATTTATTGGGATTATCAAAATGATTTGCTGGACTATGGAATAGAATATCCTTTGAATCTAAATGATAAGGTAGATAGTAGCTTCTCATCTCTTTATTTAAACATTAACGACAACTATAAATACCCTTCAAATTTTGGTGTTGACATCTTAGCTCATCCGTTGATTAGAAAGTTTTACCCTACTATTAGAATTAAAGGTGATGATTATCCTTCATTGGAAAAAGATCAAGTCTTTTTGGGATTGCCTCAAGCAGCGATAGATTATTTATTCACTGCTTTTCCAAATATGTATGGATTTCTATCGAACAATAAAGTAGTTCTCAATGGGTCTATTGGTGTTAAAGATGTATCTGGAATTAAAACCTTTCAATTGAAAGTAAAAGGATTCTTTGAAAGCTCTAATCCTGTATTGATGCATACTTCTACATTATTTTCTTCATCTTTGTTAGAAGACAATATCGGATTTGTAACTTCCAATAATTTAACCTCCTTAGATGTCAAACCTCATACTTTGAAAAAAGGTGGAATTTTATATGTAGAAAAAGAAAAACTCGGAAATTTCTATAAAGCTTTTTCCTTAGATTCTACATATAGGAAATATGCTTTAGAGAAGTTTCCTTCTTCTTTAAAGATAAAAACTGGAATAGAAGAGGAAGTCATCAAATTGTTCATAAGAGAAAAGAAGTTTGAAGAGATAAACCCGTATGATGTTTTGGATATAGCGGATAGGAAAGATGATTTTCAATTGAGAGAATATGCATTCTCATCGAGTGTATATACTTATGTTCAAGGCGGGATGTATGCCGGATTTTCATTACCTGTATTTTTAGCTAAAGATAGGTCTTCCCTTATAGAACTCAGCGATATGAATTCGACCACAGACAAAAATCTCGGAATGTTTCAAATCAGTTCGGCTCAAATACCAGAAGGTGTTATAGGTGCTGATCTGTCTTCTTCTTTGGAAGGAAAAGGAATAGATTTTATAAGTCCTTTAGATAAGAAGGTTGATAAAGGAACTTTTTCAAATAAGGATGATGAAATTGTCATTTCATCTAGCTTAGCAAGTAAGATTTATAAGGATAAGTCTCCTATCGGTGAATCTTTATCTTTGCTATTGCTAGGCGATATCAAAAAAGAGGGCAATTCTTATAAAAATGTTTTTTTCGATTATGATTTGACAGTGACTGGAATTATAGAAAATGATAAAGATGCTTTGTATCAAGATTCATTCTTTCCCCAAATTCTAGCTTTTAAATTGACTGAAAAGAGTGGTATTGACCTGACTATAGATAATGCAATTCTAAAATTCAAGACTAAGGAATATGCCGATATGTCATTATCAAAGCTGAGAAAGGATTATCCAGCTTATGAATTCAACTGTCCTTTTAAAGATATGGCTGATGATATGGAAGATATTCTTTCTAAAATAAGTACAGGATTATGTATCTTTGCTTCTATTAGTTTGATACTGAGTATATTTCTAATGTTACTGACTTCTTATCTAGCTATAAAAGACGATGAAAAAGGAATCGGTGATTATTTAGCCTTGGGATTGAAAGCAAAAGAGGTCAGGACGATCTACATCTTGTATGTCATGTGGATTGGTCTTTCTTCCTTTTTACAATCACTGATAGCTATAATTTTTGGTAACAAGCTAGTTCAAGATGAATTGAGCAAGGTTTTTGGTGAGACAATTTCCACATTTTCTCTAAATACTTATTTTATAGTTTTTGTATTGTGTTTTGCTTCTTCTTTGCTAGTTAGCCTTCTTTCTACAAAAAACATTTCAAAGATTGATCCTAAGCAAGGATTGAGGCTTTAGTAAACGCTTTCTTGTAAAAATTGAAATCTATATTTGTAAATTGGCCTTTAAAGTCATATATTGTTAGTGCAGTTATTAGAGACTGCTGTAAACAGAGGTTTTTGTATGAAGGGTAAAGTAAAGATGTTCGATGCAAAGAAGGGTTATGGATTCATCAAGGCTGAGGATAACTCCGATGTCTTCTTCCATTATTCTTCTATTGTCATGGATGGCTTCAAGACTGCCAATCCTGGTGATGAAGTAGAGTTCGAAGTTAGCAAAACCGACAAGGGTTTCCGCGCTGCTAATGTCAAGATCACTAAGCACGCTGAAGCTGCTGCCGATGGCCAACAGCACTAATTCGCTTTAGTTGCATCGGACGCTTACATATAGGCGAGACTGGGTCGAGTCGATATGTGAGCTGTCAAGCGGGGCTTTTGCTCCGCTTTTATTGTCTTTATTTTATATATAAGTGATAAAATAAGATGATTTGTTAATTAATAGAGGTTTTTGGAAAATTATGGCTTTAACAGCAGGTATAGTAGGTCTTCCTAACGTAGGAAAGTCAACTCTTTTTAATGCTCTCACCAACTCTAATGTTTTGGCTGAGAATTATCCGTTTGCGACTATCAAGCCCAACACGGCTGTAGTCGAAGTCAAAGATCATAGAATCGAAAGATTGGTTTCTATCTTCAATCCTAAGCGTGTGGTTCGTGCTACATTTGAATTCACTGATATTGCAGGTTTGGTCAAAGGTGCTTCTAAGGGCGAAGGATTGGGAAACCAGTTCTTAGCTAACATTAGAAATACCGATGCTATCATTCATGTCGTACGCTGCTTCGATGATCCTAACATCACTCACGTTGAAGGAAGTATCGATCCTATTCGTGATATCGGAGAGATTAATCTCGAATTGATTTTGGCTGATCTTCAGCAAGTCGATTCAAGAATAGGAAAAGTTGCCAAGAAAGCCGAGATGGCTAGAGACAAGGCTTCTATCAATGAATACAAGCTTTTGAAGATTGTCAAGGAAGCTTTGGATAATGAAAAGTTTGCTTCTACAATCATGGATCAACTTTCTCCTGATGAATTGAAGTTATTCAAGACTTTCAATTTATTGACTGCAAAACCGGTCATCTATGTCGGAAATGTTGCTGAGTCAGCTTATGCTGATCCCTTGGCTGATAAGTATTTCTCCAAAGTAAATGAATACGCCCAATCTCAAGGTGCTCAAGCTATTGCAATATGTGCATCTACAGAGGCTGCTTTAGTCAGCGAGCCTGCTGAAGAACGTAAAGAATATCTTGAAGCAATCGGCGCTAAGGAAACCGGTTTGGAGCAAATCACCAATGCTGCTTACCACATCCTTGGTCTTCGTACCTTCTTCACAGGTGGACCTGATGAAGTTCGTGCTTGGACTTTCCACGATGGATACACTGCTCCTCAGTGTGCAGGAATTATCCACACCGATATGGAAGCCGGATTCATTAAAGCTGAAGTTTATTCCTTTGATGATATAGACAAGTATGGAACTGAAGAATCTCTTCGTGCTCAAGGCTTGATGCGTACTGAAGGAAAGGAGTATGTCGTAAAAGATGGAGACTGTCTCTTCATCAAGTTCTCTGCTCCTAAGAAAGGCAAGTAAAGGTGAGTGATTCTTCCTATCGCTTTGGAATATCTAGAGATATCCATAGATTGAAAGAAGGAACTGGGTTTATTCTTTGCTCTACTTTCATTTCTTGCGACAAAATGGTTGAGGCTCATTCAGATGGCGATGTAGCTTTGCATGCGTTGAGCGAGGCTATATTCCTGGCTTTGGGACTTCCAGACCTCGGAGATCAATTTCCTCCCGAATCTCAAGATACTCTTAATATCAAATCGATGTCCATATTAAATAAAGCCTTACTCGATATGGATGATGCAGGATTCGAAATAGGAAATGTCACTATCAAAGTATTTTTAGAAAGACCTAAGCTTTATTCGTTTAAGAACGATATGAGAAAGAACCTAGCCTTAGCCTTGGGAGTCGATATCTCAAAAGTTGGTCTTGCTCTAGGAACTAATGAAAAGTTAGATAGTGTCGGTCAAGGATTGGCGATAGAAGCTTATGCTTCAGTACTCTTAGTAAAAAAGAAAAGTTAAGGATATATATATGGGATTTGAAAATAACATTAAAAATTATTTAGCTGAACAACTCAACAAGATGGGTTTGGATATAAAGGCTGAGTCTATTCAGCTTTCTATACCTCCTGTCAAGGAACATGGAGATTACTCCACCAATGTTGCTCTTAGATATGCAAAACAGTTGGGAAAGAAAGGCGTGGAGATAGCAAAGCTTTTAGCTGATGAATGTAATGTCGAGGGAGTTACCAAAGTAGAAGTTGCAGGACCTGGTTTCTTAAACTTCTTCGTATCCAATGATTTAATGACTAACGTCGTCAAAGAAATTTTGGAAGGCGAGAAAGATGGATTGACATCTTATGGGGAGAGCTCAGAACCTTCTCATAAGAAAGTCGATATCGAATATGTTTCCGCCAATCCTACCGGATACCTCCATTTAGGTCATGCAAGAGGTGCGGCAGTCGGTGATTCTTTAGCTAGAATCATGAAGAAAGCTGGCTATGATGTGACCAGAGAGTATTACATCAACGATGCTGGAAATCAAATCGATCATATGGGTGAATCTTTGATTGCCCGTTACAAACAGCGTTGTGGAGATGCTTCAGCTGAGGTTCCTGAAGACGGATACCACGGACAAGATATCGTCAACATCGCAGAGAAGCTTTATCAGGAAATTGGAGATAAATATTTTGCAAATCCTGAGGAACATATCGACTTCTTTAAGGAATATGGAACTAAAGCTTTGTTGGATAAAATAAAGTCTGACTTGAACAACTTTAGAGTCGATTTCGATGTCTTCTCTTCAGAAAAGACCATAAGAAAGAGTGGTAGAATTGAAAGCTGTCTCGAAAAGCTCAAGCCTTGGACATATGAAGCAGATGGAGCAACTTTCTTGAAGACAAAACAAGATGGCGATGATAAGGACCGTGTCATTGTCAAGAGCGATGGTTCCTTCACTTATTTTCTTCCCGATATCGCT
This sequence comes from Clostridium sp. CAG:568, assembly GCA_000434395.1. Taxonomy (GTDB): domain Bacteria; phylum Bacillota_I; class Bacilli_A; order RFN20; family CAG-288; genus CAG-568. The sequence continues at coordinate 20,929 of FR878737.1, forward strand.
TATCATTCGGATAAGTTCGACAGAGGATTCGATATGCTGGTAGATGTCTTTGGAGCTGACCACGGAGGATATTTAGCTCGTATGTACTCCGCTATGAAATCTTTGGGATATGATACATCTAAGTTGAACTTCTCTTTAGTACAAATTGTTAGATTGTTCAAAGGTGGCGAAGAATTCAAGATGAGTAAGAGAACCGGTAACGCCATCGCTATGAACGATCTCATCAATGAAGTCGGTGTGGATGCTGTTCGTTACTTCTTCGTGGCTAGAGCTGGAACCAGCCATTTGGATTTCGATTTGGATTTGGCTAAATCTTTATCATCATCTAATCCTGTCTATTATGCACAATACACCCACGCTAGACTTTACTCCATCGTCGAAAAGGCTGTTGACGTATTGAAACTTCCTTTGGATTTAACTAACTTCGATTCTTCACTTCTTTCTTCCGATAAGGAAGTAGCCCTAATGAAGATGCTCAAGGAGTATCCTAAGAGAATAGCAGAGGCTTCTTCAAGCTTGGAGCCTTATAAGATTGCCCTATATACTCAAACTTTGTCTACAGCAATCAATGAATGGTATCAGCAAAAGAATGCTAAAGCTATTGTCATGGAGAACATTCCTTTGACCAATGCTCGTGTCGCATTGGCTAAGGCATCTATGTTGGTCTTGGCTGATGCCTTGAATCTCATCGGTGTAAGTGCTCCTAAGCATATGTAATTGGAAGTACCACTTTATATTTTCGTCAAGTCGTGATATAAGTTATAAGCATTTCTACGTATAGATTAAAAGAGGATTGAAATACAATGAGCAACAAATCAATGATTGAGACTGCCTACGATGTCTTTGTAAAGCAAGGCAATAGTCCTAAGAGCCTTTCCTTTAAGGAACTTTGCCAAGCTGTCAGAGATGAACTTGGAATCACCGATGATGAGGAATTCATCTCTAAGGTTGGAGCTTTCTATACATCTTTAGCCTTGGATGGAAGACTTGTCCTTCTTTCCGACAACACCTGGGATCTTCGTTCACGTCACACCTATGACGAGATAAAGAAGAACACTCTTGAGTACTATGATACTGAGACTGCTGACAAGGATGAGAATGGTGAGGCTGTTGATGATGAAGGACTTCCCCACGATCTCGGTGATGAGAGTGACGAAGATGCTCCTATTGGAACTAACAGTGATGACGATGATGACAACACCACTGCTTCCATCAAAGATATCGACGATATCGCCTAATAATCTTACAAATTATTTAACCAATTCTTCTATAAAAATGGAAGAATTGGTTTTTTTGTTAATTTATTCTTTTTAAAAGCTAGATTATACCTTTCAAAAAGGATTTATTGGTCCATCCCAAAAAATGTTTGCTATATTATTATTGGCTTTTGAATAAGCCAAATTTTTAAGAATACAAATAAATTTAATAAATATTAGTAGATTAGTACATAAGATTACAGTTGAAATATAAGTGTTAGAAACATAGAAACATAAAAATATAAATATATGTACGATAAAAATAACGAAATAAACAATATAAAATCGGAGGTAGATATGTCGATTCCAAATTCAAAAGATTTTTTTGAGAACACAATCGAAGATTTTGATTCAATCGTTGTGTTTTCACATGTAAAACCTGATGGTGATGCCTACGGATCATCAATGGGTTTAAAATTAGCATTACAAGGATTGTTTCCTGAGAAGAAATGCTATTGTGTAGGTTCTTATGATGAACCCATGCCTGAAGATTTCGAAAAGCCGATCAAACCTGGTGAATTATCGATAGATATCATAAAGAATTCATTGTGCATCATTACTGATACTGGCACTAAAGCCAGAATCGAAGACCCTAGAGCTTTGGAGGGAAAGTTTGTTGTAAAGATTGATCATCACGCACCCGATGATCATTTCGGTGACTTGGAATTTGTCGATGATGCCAAGTCTAGTTGCTCTGTCATTGTAGCTGATATGTTATTTGCTTCATTTCCAGTGATTCCTGCCAATGCTGCATCCGCTATTTTGTTGGGAATTCTCTCCGATACAGATGGACTTAAACTAGCTTTAGAAGCAGATGATTTCTATAAAGTTGGTCGTTTGATTTATAACGGAGCCGATTTTTATAAGACTTATCATTCTATTAGTTCCAATTCATTGAAAGATATTGAATTAAACAGAGCAATATTGAACGCTACCAAAATTGAGGGAAAAGTAATATATACTGTTTTCAATAAAGAACAAATTAAGGAATTGGGAACTACAGCGGATGAATTGGCTGGTAAGGTCAATCAATACGGATTTGCTGATGAATGTCCTATCTGGGCTATGTTTGTTGAAAATGAAAATGGAACAGTCAGGGCTGAATACCGTTGTGAATTAGGTTATGATGTGTCAGAAGTAGCAAAAATGTTCAATGGTGGTGGACATATGCAATCCAGCGGTGGTACACTCACCTCTTTGACTTTAGTAGATGATGTTGTTAAAGCTTTGATGGGAATCGAGAAAAAATGAAACTAACCGACACTGAAATTGACTTTCCAAGACTAGATGTAGCTATCGAAGCGATGAAAGATAGTTTAGAAGCTATCAAGAACATTTATAGAGATGGATTTAAAATCACTATAAAAAGTGACAATTCACCTGTAACTGATGCTGACTTAGCTTCAGATAAGATTTTGCGTGAAAAAATTCTATCTAGATTTCCTGAGGATGGGTATTTGTCCGAGGAAGAAAAAGATGATATGTCCAGACTTGAAAAAGAATATGTCTGGATTGTCGATCCTTTGGATGGAACAGAAGATTTCGTTCATAAAGATGGAATGTTCTGCGTGAATCTTGCACTTTGCCAAAGACATGATTTGGTCTTAGGCTTGGTTGGAGTACCACTGACTGGTGAGATATTCTTTGCTATTAAAGGCAAGGGAAGCTATTATCTTTCAGCTTCTAATGAATTGACTAAGCTTCATGTCTCTGACAAGAAGAACAAACTCAAGGCTGTCACTTCGGCATATCATACCGGTGATAGAGAAAACGAGTTGTACAAGAATGAATACATAACTCAAGTTCTTCATATCGGAAGTTCTTTGAAAGCTTGTGCTATAGCTTCAGGCCAAGCTGAGATTTGCTTGAAGTTAGGTCCTGGAACCAAAGAGTGGGACACAGCTGCTCCTCAGCTTCTTGTCTCTGAAGCTGGTGGAGTATATCTCCATCCATCGTTGAACCAGATGATCTACAACCGTGTAGATGTCTATAACCATGAAGGCTATGTGATGGCTAACGACTATACCAATCTACTTAATATTCTTAGAAAACATTAAAAAGAATCCGGCAATTGCCGGATTTTTCTTTTAATTTCTTAACTAAGTTTTAATTCCATGCTTTTATTATTGAATGTAAGTTGTTTATTTACACAGTAAAAACAAATTTATATAGGTTTGTTGAAAGGGCTTATAAAAGGAAAAATGTGTATATTATTAATTTTGTGTTTGGAGGAAAGAATAATGAGTGTAACGATTGTTGAAGGATCCCAATGGGGAGATGAAGGAAAGGGCAAGATAACTGATTATCTCGCTCAACAATCAGATGTCGTAGTCAGATTCCAAGGCGGAAACAATGCAGGACATACTATCGTCTTCGATGGAAGAAAGTTCGCGGTCAGAAGCTTGCCTTCTGGAATTTTCTACAAGAATGTTACCAACGTCATCGCTGACGGAGTCGTATTGAATCCTTGGGCTTTGAAGGAAGAAATTGAAGGAATTGAGGCTTTGGGTTTCAAAGATTACAATTTGAAGATTTCTTCTCGTACTCAGATCATAATGCCTTACCATATCGATTTGGATGGTGCATATGAGGAATTGCTCGGCAATTCTAAGATAGGAACTACAAAGAGAGGAATCGGACCTTGCTACACTGATAAGGCTGCAAGAAGAGGAATAAGAGTTGGAGATTTGTTGGATGCATCTTCCTTGAAGGAAAAGCTTCACAACACTTTGATAATAAAGAATCTCGAACTCAAGTCTTTAGGATTGAACACTTATGATGAAGAAGATTTGTTCAACAAACTCGTCGAAATAGGTCAGTTCTTGAAGCCTTTCGTTTGTGATACATCATATTATTTGAACCAAGCTATCAAGAAGAAAAAGAATATTCTTTTCGAAGGCGCTCAAGGAATGATGCTGGACATCGATAGAGGTACTTATCCTTATGTAACATCTTCTTCACCTACAGCCAACTACGCACCTCAAGGTGCTGGAATTCCTCCACGTTCCATAACTAATATCGTCGCTATTGCCAAATCTTATACTACGAGAGTTGGAGCCGGTCCTTTCCCAACGGAACTCACCAACGAAATCGGTGATATGATTCGTGAAAAAGGTCACGAATATGGAGTTGTCACCAAACGTCCTAGAAGAGTCGGATATTTGGATTTGGTAGTTGTCAAGAGAAATGTCATTGCCTCTGGAGCTACTTCTATCGCTTTGACTTTGTTCGACGTCTTATCTGAAGTCCCTGAAATCAAGATTTGTATCGGATACGAATTGGATGGACAAGAAATCGACTATATTCCTGCCACTTTGGATGAATATGCTCGTTGCAAGCCTATTTATAAGACATTCAAACCTTTCAAGATAGAAAAGATAGGCCATATCGGTGAATTGGATGAAGCTGCCCAAGAATATATCCACTTCATCGAGGAATACACCGGTGTCAAAGTATCGATACTTTCTATAGGAAATGATAGAAAAGATACTATGATTTTAGGAGTTATCTAATGATAGATAGATACGAAGTGAAAGAGATTAGTTCTCTTTTCTCATTGAAAAAGAGATACGATACTTTTTTGAAAGTTGAATTAGCAAACATCAAAGCTTTGTCGACTTTAGGAATAGTTCCTAAAGAAGATTATGAGAAAATAAAAGAAAAAGCTAAAGTCGATGTCGATAGAATCAACGAACTTGAATCTATCTATCACCATGATGTCATAGCTTTTTCTAGATCTATAGATGAGAATTTAGGCGATGAAAAGAGATGGTTTCACTATGGATTGACTTCTACAGATGTAGTCGATACTGCGATGTCAATTCTCTATAAAGAAGCTACTGATATCCTAGTTGATGATATCAAGACCTTGCTCGATTCTTATAAATCAAAAGCATTGAAATATAAAGACCTCCCTTCTATTGCTAGAACTCATGGAATGCATGCTGAGATTACTTCTTTTGGGCTTAGATTTGCTAGATTCTATGATGAATTGAATAGAGATTTGAATAGATTGGAAGAAGCTAGTAAAGAGCTTTGTGTCGTAAAACTTGAAGGAGCGGTAGGTAACTATGCTTTCGCATCTATCGAAGCAGAAAAATTAGTCGGAGAAGAATTAAATCTTCCTCTTCCAAACATTGCTACTCAAGTTATTGCTAGAGATAACCACACCAACTTTTTGAACGCTTTGGCCTTGATTGCTTCTCATATCGAAAATGTTTCTGTGGAGTTTAGGAATCTATCCAGACCTGAAATAAATGAGGCTTGTGAATACTTCTCCAAGTATCAAAAAGGATCTTCTGCTATGCCACATAAGCATAATCCTATCGGATTTGAAAATATGTGTGGATTAGCAAGACTTGTCAGAGGATATGCTTCTAGTAGCTACGACAATATTTCTCTATATCATGAAAGGGACATATCGCATTCATCATTTGAAAGAATCGCTTTTCCAGACGCTATCGGATTGACTGACTATCTTTTGAGAAGAATGACTAAGACTATAGATAAGTTAGTTGTGAACGAAGAAAACATTAGAAAGAATATCTATATGTCGAAAGGTGTTGTATTCTCTGAGAGAATCCTTTCCAAATCTATAGAGAAAGGATTGTCTAGAGAAGAAGCTTACGATGAGATTCAAAGACTTGCATTTAAGGTCATGGAGCCGGAATCTACTATAGATTTTAAAGAAGCCATCAAGGAATCAGATGTTCTTAAAAAAATATTCACAAATGATGAAATAGATGATCTATTCTATGAAGGATATTATTTGAGAAATACGGATTATATTTATAAGAGAGTTGGATTGTTGAAATAGAAAGGGGCTGTTGCAAAATCCTGA
>FR878738.1 GCA_000434395.1 Clostridium sp. CAG:568
TTGGTTGGGAAAGTCTTAATTAAGAACAAAATCACCAACACTGAATTGGCCAAAGCTTTAAATTACAAGACCACTTCTATATTGAGATGGAGAAGAAAAATTTGTTCTCCAGATATTAATGAGCTTCAAAAGCTTTGTGATTTTATGAATTGCACCCCTGAAGAACTCACTGGGCTTGATTATCCTGAGAAAAGAAAAGGGGAGGAAAAAGAATTATCAGCAAAAATCGAAAAGGATTATTTGTTTAGAAAATTTTGCTTAGATTACCTAGAAAATGATAAAGTAAGAGCTCTTGTCAATGTCTACTTCAAAGTCCTAGATAGTCACAAAAGCAAAAATAATCGATAATACTTGCAGCTATTGATACTACTTTCCTCATCATTTCTATTTTTTTAGTCAAATATATATCATTTTATGATATATTTTTATGTTGTGTTCCATTGGGAACTTTTATTGGAGACTAAAAATATATGAAAGATCGTACTCCTGTACTTTACGCCCTAAAAAAGGTTGCTTACGACAAAGCAGAATTTCATGTTGCAATCGAAAAAACAGAACAGTTTTATAATTTATCGAAAGATGATAAAAAAGCATTGTTTATCGATGTTCATGGTGTCTTAAAGCATCAATACATATTGAAGTTAGAAATCGATACTATCTTCCCTGAATATGCGATGAATGATGATTCATCCATGCTTTTATCAATTGCTTTATTTGAAATGAGAAGAGCGAAGAGCGAAGAAGAAAGAACAAACATATTGAATGAAATCGTGGAGACATTCAAGGAACGTGGAATATCATTGAATGATGAAAGCATAAAAAAACTCATCGACGAATCTAAAATTAGATTTGTAATTCCTGATAAGTACAAAGAGAATCCGTTTGTTTATAATTCCTTTGTTTTCAATACACCTTCTTGGGTTATTGAGCAATATGTAAAATCATTTGGAAATGACAAAGCATTAGAGATTCTAAAATCAAATTTAACTTCGCCAAATATTTTCTTATCTGTAAATACAAGAAAATCAAGCATTGACGAATACAAAAATGATGATAGATTTGAATGCATCTCCAGTATCAACACTGGATATGAACATGGCGGTTCTTTAATGATGAGAAAGCTCTCGAGAGCTTCTAGTGTCGAAGAAGTGGTCGATGGAAAGCTATTCGCACAAGACTTGTCTTATTCAAAAGCATTGGATGCTCTTCCTTTAATGCAATATTATAAAGCTATACACATCGGTGCAAAAACAGGAACGACTTCCTCATCCTTAGCTGATAGATTATCAAATCTAGATGGAAGCGTGATTGTTCCTATTGAAGATGAAAAGAACTTAGCTAGAGCTAAAGGAATGTACAAGAGATTGGGATTGACCAATGTACAAGCATACAAATCATCGCTTGAAATGATCAAAGTCGATCAAACATTCGATAGTTTTGATATCTCTGTAGTCACCCCGAAATCAACACATTTAGGGCAAATGAGAAGAAGACCGGATGTTTCAGCTCTATTTTCAATAGACCAACTTCAATATTTGAATAAAAATCAATTAAATATGTTGACCGAGGCAAGTTATTTTCCTAGAGTGGGTGGGTTAGTAGAATATATCGTTCCTTCATGTTTGAGACAAGAAGGACCTGATATTATTGAAAAGTTTATCAATGATTCAAAAAATGTTAACAAATACAAATTAGTCGCTCAAAAGACAATTCTACCTATCATTGATGAAAATAATAAGTATGCATCAGATGGACTGTATTACGCAATATTAGTAAGGGTTAAATAACAATAATGGCAGAAGTTGAAAAAAGAAATATAATCGCAAGTGAAGAAGCAACAGAGGAAGAAAAGACTTCCTATCTTTTGCATAAGCAAGTTTTTCCAAAAATTGGGGCAAAACAAGATAAACCATCTATTTACGATTACAAACTAGAAGATTTAGAACAAAAGATGGTTGAGATGGGTCAAAAGAAATTTCGTGCACGTCAACTTTATAAATGGCTTTATGAAAAAAGAGTACATTCTTTTGATGAGATGACTGATGTTTCAAAAGATTTTAGAGAAGTATTAAAGCAAACTTTCAACATCTATAGACCAAAAGTGATCATTGAAGAAGATTCAAAAGATGGAACTGTAAAGACTTTATCGAGATTGTTTGATGGATCCGATATTGAAACAGTTTTGATGCGTTACGAATATGGTGATTCAGTTTGTGTGACCAGTGAAGTCGGATGCAATATGGGATGCGAATTCTGTGCATCGGGATTAATAAAGAAATCTCGTGGCTTAACCGCAGGAGAAATGGTTGCTCAAGTTTTAAATATGGATGAAGCTTTACGAGCAAAAGATCCTACATCCCATGTAACACATATTGTCGTTATGGGAATAGGTGAGCCTATGGACAATTATCAAAATGTAATGGATTTTGTAAAAATCATGAATAGTCCATACGCACTTGCAATAGGAGCAAGACATATAACAGTTTCTACTTGTGGTGTTATCCCTGGAATTTTAAAGTTTGGAAAAGAAGGTTTGCAAGTTAATTTAGCCATTTCATTGCACGCACCAAACAACGAAATAAGACAGAAAATAATGCCTATCAACAGAGCATTTCCTTTGGAAAAATTGATACCCGCTATTCAACAATACACAAAAGATTCCGGTGGAAGATTGGTCACTTACGAGTATATTCTTTTAAAAGGCATCAACGATTCACCTGAATGTGCACTCGAATTAGCTAATTTGATCAAACCTACTTTTGGATTTGTCAATTTGATTCCATATAATCCGGTTAAAGAAAAACCATATGAAAGAAGCGATTGGCAAACAGTGAAAACATTCCAAACAATTTTGATGAGACACGGTATAAAAACAACCGTCAGAAAAGAATTTGGAACCGATATCGATGCGGCATGTGGGCAATTGAGAGCAAGACACGAAAAAGTTATTAAATAGGAGGAAAGCATGAAAGAAACAGTAGCAAAGTCATATTGTTTGACATCAGTAGGACGTGTTAGACAGTCAAATGAAGATTCTGTAGCGATTATTGAAAGACCTCATTTTACTTTGTTAGCTGTATGCGATGGAATGGGAGGCCATAGAAAAGGCGAAGTAGCAAGTAGAATCGCAATAGATACTCTCGAAAGAGAATTTGGAAATATTTCGAATGAAGTAAGCACTTGGAAAGGAAAAGTACTTTTAAAGAAATGTCTCAGTGATGCAAATCTAGAAATTTTTGACATGTCTCAATCCGATACAACATATGAAGGCATGGGTACTACTGCAGTAGTCGCTTTAGTCCTCAAAGATGAGATGATCATAGCAAATGTCGGAGATTCACGTTGCTATGAAACCACAGCGAAGAGAAAAACTATAAAACCTTTAACAGTAGATCAATCTTTTGTAGAAATTCTTTATGAAAAAGGAAAAATTACCAAAGCTCAAATGCTTCATCATCCAAACAAAAATATAATTACCAATGCTTTAGGAATTAAAGACAAACTAAAATGCGATATCAAAGTATATAAGACTGATTTTGAAGACTTGATGCTATGCTCTGACGGATTGACAAATATGGTGCCTGAAAGTCAAATTTCATTAATATTGAAAAGAGATGCTACAGTGGAAAATAAAGCTATCACATTGATAAACAGAGCTAATGATTTGGGTGGTTTAGATAATGTTTCTGTCGCCTTGATGGAGAGAAAATAAAATGGCTTTCGAAGATAAATATATCGCATCGAGATATCATGTCGAAAACCAAATTGGTGAAGGCGGCATGAGCGTTGTCTACAAAGCAAAAGATATTGTCACAGGAAAAGATGTTGCCATTAAAATATTAAAAGAAGATACATTGAAAAATCCCACAAATATTGAAAGATTCAATAGAGAAGCTAGAGCGACAGCTTCACTAAGCCATCCTAACATTGTAAGAGTTATAACTGTCGGAACTCAAAATGGAAGACCATATATGATCACAGATTTCATCAAAGGAAAGACTTTGAGAGATGTTCTAGATCAAAGAGGTAGATTATCATCACAAGAAGCATTGGATGCAATGAATCAACTTTGCTCAGCAGTTCTTTACGCACACCAAAACAATGTCATACACAGAGATATCAAACCACAAAATGTTTTCTTAACTCCCGATGGAACAATCAAATTAGGTGATTTTGGAATCGCCACTTTTATGAATGCCTCAAATCATGTGACAAGAACTCAAGCAGTTGTCGGATCAGTTCATTATCTTGCACCAGAAGTAGCTGGCGGTCATATCGCAACACCACAAAGCGACATTTACGCTTTAGGGGTGACATTTTTTGAATTAGTGACTGGAAACGTGCCATTCGAAGCCGATAATCCTGTTGATGTCTGCTTGAAACAAATCAATGAAAAATTTCCAAACATAAAGAAATTTAATTCTAATGTTCCTGATTCTATATGCGATGTAATTTATAAAGCAACACAAAAATCCCCATTAAAACGTTATCAAAGCGTATACGATATGCGTGCTGATATACAAAAGATAATCGAACATCCTGAGCAGATGATAAAAAAGAAGACAATTTGGGACAAAATCAAATCTATATTCAAAAAGGATTAAATATGGGAAAAAAAGGAAAAGTACTCTTGTCTACTTCTTTGGGTTATCAAGTACACCTCAGTGATGGTAATAATATAATTGCTCCAAGAAGGAAGAATCTCGATATAAGGAAAGGTAATATCATCATCGGAGATATCGTATCTTTAGATGATAACAACCAAATATTTGATATATCGCCAAGAAAAAACTTAATGATGCGACCAAGAGTAGCAAATATAGATATGGCGGGTGTTATAGTGTCTGCAAAAGAACCAAGTTTTTCTACTTTCTTGCTCGATAAATATTTAACTAGTTGTAGCCAAGGAAATGTGCCATCTTTTATTATAATTTCAAAGTGGGATATTGCATCAAGTGACGAAAAAAGCAAAATAAATATCTTTCTTAAATATTATGAAAAGTTAGGGTATTCCATATTTAAAACTTCAAAGAACAATCCCGATGAAGATGAGAAAATAAGAAAAAAAGTTAAAGGGAAAGTCTCTATATTCATGGGTCAAACAGGTGTAGGAAAATCTTCGCTTATAAATCGATTAGACCAAAATTTCAATCGTGCTATAGGGAATGAGGTTGTCTTAGGAAGAGGTGAGCATAAGACTAAAGAAGTTGCTTTCCTTCCTTTTTTGGGTGGCTATTTGGGTGATACTCCGGGGTTCTCTGATTTTTCATTAACTTTGTCTAAAGATCAATTGGCTTTAGATTTCCCTGGATTCTTTGATTATTCACAAGAATGCAAATTCAAAGGATGCCTGCATAATAACATCAAAGGCTGTGCTGTTCAGCAGGCTGTAAATGATGGTAACTTATCTTTAGATTCATACAACAATTATTTAAAATTATTGGAAGAAGCTAGTTCAGATAATGGTTTTGAGAAGAAGTCTAGCCACAAAGAATGGGGAAGGAAAACAAAATGAAACACTTAGAAATATTGCCTAGTATTTTGTCTTTTGATTTTAAGAATATCAACACCGAATTAAAAAGAATGAAAGATAATGGAATCACATATCTCCATTACGATGTTATGGATGGTCATTTTGTAAGCAATATATCTTTCGGAGAAAGTCTTTATAAGCAATTAGTACCAGAAGGTTTCAAAGCTAATGTGCACCTGATGGTTACTAATCCTTTGCCCCATGCCATTAAATTTTATGAAATGGGGGCTGATAGTGTTCTCGTTCATTACGAAGCAATTGAAAACATTGCTTCTTTTGTTGAAGATATCAAACCATTTAAAAAGGATAAACAAATTGGAATTGTCATCAATCCAGAAACTGATGTAAAGGAAGTTTTACCTCATCTATATCTTTTCGATATAGTAATGGTCATGACAGTCCATCCAGGGGCATCCGGTCAAGCTTTCTTAAAAGAAGGATTAAACAAGATTAAAATCCTCAGAGATTTCATCGATAATAACAAGCTTAATACTCTAATCGAGGTCGATGGTGGAATAAATGGAATAACTGGACCATTGGCTGTCGAAAGTGGAGTCGACATGCTAGTTTCTGGATCATACCTTTGCAAATCCGAGGATTTAATCAAAGCAAAAGAGTCAATTCTCGGTATAAAAGATATTAATAATTGAGTAGCATTATAATTCAGTTGTTGGAGGAGTAATAAAATGACATCTTCTCAAAGTGCAATAACAGCAATAGTCTTCAATGCATTATCAATTATTTTCATCATTACCTATTTGCTATATTCAAACAAAACCATAAAGAGAATCCTGAACACACCTAGAACATCAATGTTAAATACATTTCCAGCTGAGCTGAACGATAGCAAAAATGGAGTAATTCAAATTGCGATACTTGCTTTAGCTTCCTTGTTTACATTGGCAGGATTTGCTTTCTATTTTGTCGGTGTATTTACAACTCAAAGAATCGAGCTAGTTAAATCAGTTTATTACTTTGAATTTGCTTTTTGCATAATAAATGCAATTTGTATGTATTTAACCGGTTTTATCAGTTATAAGAAGTCAGTCAAACTGCCGATTACATTAAACGTCATATTTATATTCTCAGTAATTGCAATCGGGGTTTTCATGCCATTCCTTCCTACCGAAGAACTAAAAGACACGACGGGAATATTCGATATGAATTCTGTAATAGCTTGGATTGGATTTGCTCTAGCAATCATTTCTGCAATTCCATTGATCAATCCAAAATTAAATGATTGGTACAAGTTGGAGAAGACGGAAGTGGATGGAGCCACAATTTATGTTAGACCAAAAATCAATTGGTTAGCCACTTATATTTGGGGAGCATTCATAGCAACAGCTTTATTCCAATTATTGTTTGGAATCAATTCTATTCTTATACTCATTAATTAACATCTAAAAAGAAGAAATAAAGAAGGTTGTTAGATATTCAAATTTAAAATTTGAAGGTTCTAACAACTTTTTTTATGTCTTCACTTTCAATGGATTTTAACGGGAGGAACTTCTAATCGATTAGTAGATTTTATCCTACAGCAAACCAAGAAAATTGAAAAAATTGTGAGAAATCAAATCATAATAGAATAAAAATCAGCGGTTAGAGATGTTGCGAAATACCGATTCACAGATGGAATGCCATATGTCTTTTCTGCGTGGAGTCTTAAAGAAAAACTCTAAACCTCGCTTCTCGTTCTATTATTCCATTTGTAGAAGCTATCCGTAAAGGAAATATTGCAATGATGAGAAGAAGAAGTGGAAACCATTAATGCTAAAACCTTCGAAAGTCAAAAGAAGAACAGGATATTGAAACGATCTCAAATTTCCCAGGCCTATATATCGAAAAACACAAAGACATCAAATAAGTATAAAAAAACTGTTAGAGCATTCGGATTTCAAATTCGAATTTTCTAACAGCATTGTTATTTGACAAACAATAATTAGTTATTGGTTGACTCAGCAGTCTCGACAGGCTTGTTGTTCAACTTTTGGGACTTGCGAATAGTACGAAGTGTACGAGTTGAAATACGTACACGAGTAGGCTTTCCATCAACAGGGATTGTTACCCAGTGAAGGTTCACATTCCAGACACGACGAGTAGCACGAAGTGAGTGGCTACGCATATTTCCGGTAGATGGTCCTTTTGAAAGGTTAAGTTGATCTCTTCTAGACATCGGATATCCTCCTTACATGCAGCTAAAAAGCTGTCAATTTCTATAAAGCTTGTTAATAATAATCCTTAATTGATATAAAAGCAAGGTTTGATAGCGATTTGAAACAAATTTCTTTGCAAGGTTTTCACTTTATGCACTTCTTTTGCGAAACAATTAAAAAACTTAATCAATCTATATTGCTTTAGATTATAATGAAGATATGAATAACTTGAGAAAAACTGTAAGACCTAAAGCTCACGCTTCACCGAGAGAAAACACTATGTACAGATCATTTGGATCTTTATATAGTAGAGGAAAGTATCATATCTTTTTCGAGCATTTTCCTTTCGGGCTTTATTCCTCACATAGATTTGTGGGTCATGCTGAGAGCGATGACTTAATCTTTTGGAAATCCAAACCAATAGCCATTTATTCGACTAAGACTAATGATTTCGATGGCGCATATGAAGGAAGCTGTCTCGAAGATGAGTCTGGTATGGTTCTCTATTACATGGGAATCAATTATACAACTCGCGATATGGACGATGTTAATTCATATGTTCATAACACACCGATAAAGACCAACTTGATGGCTTGTCATTCATTTGATACTACTAGCTCAGAATTTGATAATGTAAAAAAGAAAGAGACATTATTCTCTGATTCGAATTTTGTCGAAATGGGATTTGAAAGTGGATCTATCAAAGACCCTGAAGCATATAAGATTGACGATAACACTAGATTCATCACTTTCCTAGCCAAAGATATCAAATCAAAGAAACAGGCCTTAGGGTTCATTAAAGCTATTAAAGAAAAAGATGGTTCTTTTTCCTATCAATATGTCGGAAAACAACTTTTAGAAAAAGAAGATGAAGAGATTAGAACAATAAAATTCTTCAAGTCAGAAGACAATTATTTGGTTACATTAGAATCCAATTTCCCCAAGATAAAAATGGAAAGGGAGCAATTACCTGAGTTCAAAGTCTTTGTTGGACGTGGTACTATCGATTTTGAAAAATGCAAATTTAAAATTGAAGTAAATTCCCTTGTTCCTTTAGATTACGGATTTGATGTCAGAGCTCCTAAAGTCGCCTACGATACTAGAAACCTACCATACATAATGTGTTCAACAAAAATGACTCATGATATTAAAGGGTCTATGGGAATGATAACTTTGCCTAGACGTGTGACATGTAACAGTGATGGATCGATAGAAACTTATATTCATCCAATAATCACTCAAAGAATGATATATAAATCTAACGATGAAAAAATTAGGCAGACACATTTTCCTTTGTTGATAACTGCCAACTTAAGAGATAGTTCATCTATCGCTGTCGGCGGTTTGGGTATTTATAGAACTGATGGCATTCTTCATGTTGATAGGAGAAATATATCCGACCTGCCTAAAGAAGGTCATGTCAGAATCAATGTCGCCAAAATCCCAGTCAAAGACCAAGTCACTTCTTTAAGAATTTTCTTGGATCAGGATATAGTTGAAATTGAAATCAATGAAAAACAAATGATTTCATTCATCACTCTTAGCGATGATACGACAATTAAGCAATCCGGTATTGAGAATTATGAGACATATACATTGAATCAAACTAAGATTTGATCAATGGATTCTTAACCCTTTTGGAAGATAATTTCTAAATCTACCTTTTTTGCCTTTGAGGAAACCCAAAGGCATTTTCTTATATGAAGCAACAATAATCTTGTCTTCAAAATTATCAGTCGACAGAAGCAAATCTTCACCTCTAATGTATTTCTTTGCATTATCTAAATTCAAATCTAGGCATCCAAATATTCCATTTGCATGACAAAGGTCCCAATCATAAGGGCATTTTGCATAAGGAGTCAAATCATCGACTGCATAACCAATCTTTAAAGGATTTAAAGATAAAAATCTTTTATCCATATTAGAAAATAATCTATCGATTCCCTTATATTTAACAGCGTAAAAATTATCAAAGCCTTTGATTGTTCTTTTATACTCAATCGGTTGAAAATCATTTTCTTTGGAGTCGCCAAGTTTCTTTAGAATACATTGATATTGGCCTTCGCCCTTATAAAGCCCCGGAATATAGCGTCTTCCAATTCCTTCAATTCCTTTCAAGGATCCATCATCAGGAATATTTAACAATTCTACTTCATGATTTTCCATCAAATAACAAACGATTTGTTCATCTTCCTGCTTTGCATAAGAACAAGTTGAATATGAAATTAAACCATTCTTTTTGACTAATTTATAAGCTAATTCAATTAAATCCTTTTGTATAGGAACTAATTTCTCGACTTTTTCCCAAGACCAATCATCTTCCATCTTTTCTTTTTTCCTTGTCATACCAGAACCTGAACAAGGAGCATCTAAAATTACACAATCAAAATATCCTTCAAAATCTTTCAAGAAAACATGTGGATCTTGACTGGTAACAACAACATTTTCTATTCCAGATCTTTCTACATTGAGTTTTAAAACTTCAGCTCTTTTAAAAGAAATATCATTACATACTAAAATACTCGGTTTTATCAAGGAAGATAAGGCTATTGACTTTCCACCTGGTGCAGCACATAAATCTAATATTTTTAAATCATTCTTGTCCTTGAGAAACAAAGATAAATTCCTACTCACTGCAAAAGAAGAATGATCTAAAGGATAAAACGCGCCACCAAAATATAAAGGGTCATTTCCAACAAGAGTGCCGAAAGGATAAGATAAAAATCCATATTCTTCATCTAACGCACCAGAAATATTTTCCTTAATTATTTCAAAAGAAATATTTTTAGGATTATAGCAAGCTCCTTTTATGGGATCGTCATTCAATGAATTAATAAATTTAGTAAATTGTTCTTCATTCAAGCAAGAAAGTAAATCTTTATAATCCTTTTCTTCCATAATAGAACCTCCGTAACAAACCCCTTTCAATAATACAACAATAAAGTGATTTTTTAAAATGTTGTTATATAATAATCAACGTCGTTAAATAGAAAAGAGGAAAATATATATATGGCAAAGAGAAGAAATGGAAAATCTTTTAAGAAAGAAATTGTTAAAGAAGAACCCAAGGTAGAGAAGAAGGTAGAGAAGAAGGTAGAGAAGGTTGTTGTTAATGAACCTAAATCAAATTGGGTAGGCACCGAGGATCTTTATATCGTTGAAGGAAACAACAAGATCGATGCTGCTCACCAATTCAAATCACAGGTTTCTGGTATTTATGGTGTAAAGGAATATTTCTGGAAAGGAATTATTCACAAGGGACTCATCAAGTTTGTCCGCTCTAGTGGAAAAGTTGTTCCTGTTCCCGCAGATTCTAACCACGGTTATACCTTAGTCGGAAAAGCAAAAAATATGATTTTACCCGAGAATGCTCTTGAAGTATTGTCAGAGTCTGGCGACCAAGCCTATGTTTACATTCAACCTGAGTCTTTTATCAAATATACTGGTGATGAGAACGAACACACCATCTATGTACGTATCTACGATAACAACTCTGGCGATAACAACGATCGTTGGTTGACCCTTTCTATTGAATAATCCGAACAATTTCAAGCAGAGGGCGGTTTTCCGCCCTTTTTTTAATAAGAAGAGGATAAATATATGAAAAAAGAAAATTTGCCATTAAGTGAAAAACAAATAAACAAAATGAGAAAAGGAAAAATGGGATCAAAACTAAGAATTCCTTTTTTAGTATTCACATTATTATTTGCAATGATATCCGTATCCCTATCGGTTGTTGCTTTTAATAAGAATGCTTCGCCATTAACAAAAATCTTCCTATATATTTTCCTTTCTTTAACCATCATTTGCTTTATTATTTTGATTATTCCAACATTCTTTCCCAAGCAATGGATTAGATGCTTGAACAATCAATTATTTAATGAAACATTTAAGGCTGAACCGACAAACACTAATTTTCCAATTGATAGAAATTATTTAGTCGCCAATGAAATAGATGTCTCTGTCATAGATCAGTTGAATGAAGATGCTATTTTTTCCTTCAATAATGGTACCACAACTTTATTAGACATAAGAAAAGGCTTGAGAACTAAGCCAAGAACTCAAAGCAATACTCTAGATCAAAACGAAATTTTTAATGGTACTGTATGTATCTTTGAAAACAAATCTTGGTCTTTTAGTAAAAGAATTGAGATTAGAAAGGAAAACTCTGACTTAGAAATCAGTCCATATATTGGAAATAATTTGAAATGCGATACGAAATCAATCGAAAGAAATTGTGTTTATTACGAAGATGAAATTCAAAAGAATTATCTAGTAAGTAATATCAACATAACTAAACTATTAGATTTCATCAACAATACTTTTTCATGTGATTACGCACTGATTTTCAACGGCGATAAAATTTCGATATTATTATCAAATCAAAGGCTAAATATACATCCGATTTCATATAAAGAATTGAAGCCTATGGATAAATATATTTCAAAGAAAATAAGTCTTACTAACTATGCAAAGTTAAATGATTTAGTTATCAATTTATTTGAGAGACAATAATTCTAATAATTACCATTCTATCTATACTTTTTGTATAATATATACATCTAGGGGGACTTGAATATGTGGATGTATGACATTATCGATAAGAAAAGAAACAAAGAAGTATTAACCAAAGCTGAAATAGAGTATTTTGTAAAAGGATATACAGATGGAGATATTCCTGACTACCAGGCTTCCGCTTTGTTGATGGCTATTTGCATTAACGGAATGAGTGATGAAGAAACATTCGACTTAACTAATGCGATGCTTCATTCTGGAAAGATTATTGATCTATCTCCAATAAAAGGAATAAAGGTAGATAAACACTCTACAGGTGGTGTTGGAGATAAGGTATCATTAGTTTTAGGCCCTATGCTTGCTGCTTGTGGTGTTAAATTTGCAAAGATGAGTGGTCGTGGCTTAGGACATACAGGTGGAACTTTGGATAAGCTTGAATCAATCCCCGGATTTCAAGTGCAATTATCCACTGAAAAATTTATAGATCAAGTAACAAGAATCGGATTGGCTATCATTGGACAATCCAATGAAATATGCTTGGCAGATAAAAAACTTTATGCTTTGAGAGATGTAACAGCTACAGTTCAAGCCATTCCCTTAATCGCTTCTTCTATAATGAGTAAAAAGCTTGCTGATGGTTCAGATGTTCAACTTCTCGATGTCAAATATGGTAGCGGAGCTTTTATGAGAAACATTGATGAAGCTACAAAATTAGCAAAATTAATGGTAGAAATAGGAAAAAGAGCCGGTAAGAAGACATGTGCTGAAATAACCAATATGAACCAACCTTTAGGAATGGAAGTAGGAAATAGCAACGAAGTAATAGAAGCTATTAATACTCTACATGGGAATGGGCCAAAAGATCTTATGGAAATTTGCTATTCCTCAGGTTCCACTTTATTGATTATGGCTCATGTTGCTAGCAATATGGAAACAGCAAGAAAAAGACTTGAAGAAGTCATTCAAAATGGAATGGCCTTTGATTGTTTCTGCAGAATGGTAGAAGCACAGGGTGGAGATGTTAGATTTGTTAAAGATACAAGTTTGTTTCCTAAAGCAACTTACAACGTAGATGTCAAAGCTGTATCTGATGGTTTCGTAAAATCAATGGATGCAAAAACGATTGGATTAGTGTCTTGCCAAATAGGTGGTGGTCGTGAAAAAGAAGGAGATGTCATCGACCACGCCGCCGGTATTACTCTAAAGAAAAAGATTGGGGACAAAGTCCACAAAGGCGAAACAATTATGGTAATTCACTCTGATAGACCTAATCTGGAAAATGCTCAAAGAAAATTAGCTCATTCGTTTGAGACATCTCCTATTTATCCAGATATGCTTCCATTAGTAGAAAAGAGAATAGACTAATATAATTTGAGGTGTTTTATATGGAATCAGAAATTTTGCTACAGGTTCAAAATGCCTGTAAGGTTTATGATGCGGAAAGATTATTTAATCCTGTCACTTTCGAAGTAAAAAGCGGAGAACGAATAGCTTTAATAGGACCAAATGGTGGTGGAAAATCAACAATTCTTAAGATGATTATGGGTGATTTGCCTACAGATGAAGGATTGATAATAAAAAAGAAGAATTTATCTATAGGCTATCTATCACAGGCTGTGATTTCTGGAAAAGACCAAACTTTATATGAAGAAGCAAGTGAAGTCTTTGATAAGGCTAAAAGAATACAAGATGAAATAAACGATATTTGTACAAAAATGTCGCTAGATCCTTCAAATTTACAGCTTCAAGATTTATATGCAAAAAAAGAAGCGGAACTAGAAAGATCAGGTGGATACGATTACGAATATAAGATTAAGACAATTCTAAATATGTTCGGCTTCCAAGAGAATGTTTGGAATAGAAAAATAAGCACCTTTTCCGGTGGTGAAAAATCAAGAATGGCTTTTTCTAAGCTTTTGTTATTAAATCCTGAAATTCTAATCTTAGATGAACCTACCAATCATTTGGACATTGTCACAATAGAATGGCTTGAAGACTATTTAAAATCATATCAAGGCGCTATTTTATTTGTCTCACACGATAAAGCTTTCATCAACAATATAGCCAATAAAATACTAGAGTTAGAAAACAAAACTCTAAGTGTTTATTATGGAAATTATGATAAATACGCTTTAGAAAAGAAGCACAGATATGAAATACAACTAAAAGCCTATAACCATCAACAAGAAGAAATGGCTAAAATCCAGCGTTTTATCACTTTCTATATGCCAAAGCCTAGATTCGTTTCTCGTGCTCATGACCGTGAAAAGAAATTGGCTAGATTAGAGGCGAATGCAATAGATAAGCCTACTATTCAAAAAAACAAGGTTCATATAGATTTCAAGGGTGAAACTAGAGAAAAAAGAGAGCTTATTAGATTTAAAGATGTATCTATAGGATACTCCGACGGCAATGCTCTTATTAGTGATATTAGTTTCACTTTAAGAGGACAAGACCACCTAGTAATAATGGGGGCTAACGGAGCCGGCAAAACTACATTCATCAAAACTTTAATGGGCAAGATAAAGCCTAAGAGCGGTGATATAGAATTCATGACAAGACTCAATATTGGTTATCTCCAACAAGATTTTATGAATGTTCAAGACCCTAGAACAATTTTTGATTATTTCAAAGACTTATTTCCAACAATGGAAGATCAACAAATCTATGATCATTTAGGAAAGTTCTCTTTCACATATGATGACGACAACAAAAAGACTGTTGACTCTTTGTCTGGTGGGGAACAAATGCGTGTCATTTTAGCAAAGCTTTGCTTAATGAACTACGATATTCTAATATTGGATGAACCTACCAACCATCTAGACTTAATGACTAAAAGCGAATTGGAAGATGCCTTGAGCAATTACAAGGGTACGCTTATTGTAATCAGCCACGATCGTGACTTCATCGATGTTATTGCTGATAAGATTCTTTATTTTCACAACACTCATCCTTATTTCCATGTCGGATCATATTCCGAATTCCGTGACACGGGATTAAAACTAATCATGGAGCAAGAAAAGTCAATGATCAACAACCCCGTTCAAACCAAAACGGTAAAGGTCCAAGATAAAACAATTGAAGTAGAAAAGCCTAAGAAGGTATCAGAATACACCATCGAACACTTGATGGAAAAAATCTCAAAGAAGGAAGAAGAAATAAAGGAATTAAAATCAAAGATTGATGACCCTGAATTCTATACTAATTCCGAAAAACTTAATAGCTTGCAAAAATCAATAGATTCAAAGCAAGAAGAAGTAAATGAATTATATGCAACTTTAGAAGCTATGACAAATTGATAATATCACTTGTCAGTTTCAACTTTTGAACCATCATCAACTTCATTATCCCCTGCTTCATCACCATTTTTCAAAGTCTTTTTGATAATATCTTCTTTAATTTTATCGCTCTCATTTAATAGTTTTAAATACATCAAAATTCTTTGGTTTGCCGCATCCTTCATTCCTTTAGAATCGCTGATTAACATAATTTCCTGTCTTGTCAGTTCTTTCAATACTTCATCAAATAAGTATTGTTTGAACAATAATGCTTTTGAAGAGTTCTTACTAATTTCATAAAGTAAAACAACATAATAATTTCCATCATTATTTTCAAGAATCTTAACCATCTTAACATTGCTAAGATTTATATCATTCTTTTGCGTTTTTAAATATCCAAGCTTAGGTACAAATATCATCTTAGTCTTAGGATTGAATGTAATAACACGTTTTTCATCTATAACACGATTGAAAGTAGCATAGGATTTTTCTGAGTCAACCAGCAAATAAGGAGGATCTACTTTCTCCTTATTTGCTTGAGTTTTTATGAAATCTTTATAAGATTTAGGAACATAAGAAATAGTATTGAATATCGCATACATATCAGCCTTCTTAATAAACTCATTCGGATTTCTATCGAGAAACCCTTGAAAGTAATTGAACAACTCACTTATAGACATCAACTTCTTTTCATCTCTGTACGTATCATCCATAAGACTCATACACAAATTATATCCAGTTCTGCACCAAGATATTTCACTAGATATCCACTGTTTTTGGTCTTCAGTGGGGAAGACTTTAATTACTGTAGTTGCCATTTTTATATATTTACCTTTCCAATAATCCTTTCCAATTAGATAGCGTTTTCAGCATTACAATTAGACAATATTTTTTCTCATTTGTATAGTAGTAAAATTATAACAAGTTTAAACTTTAAGAATTTTTAAGCCTTGATTTGCTATATTTTTTGCGGCATTTATATCTCGATCGTGTTCCTTTAAACAAACGGGACATTTCCAATTTCTAATGCTTAGATTCTTTAGTTCATAATTTCTAAAACCACAGTTTGAGCAAAGCTGAGATGAAGGAAAAAACTGTGATACTTTGATGTATTTTTTTCCATATAATTTAGCTTTATATTCAAACATTTTTGTTAACTTATAAAAGCTGATGTCAGACCATATCTTTCCATAAGATTTTCCCCTTCTAATAAATTTCTCTACCTTCAGATTTTCAGTACAAATCAAGTCATATTTCTCAATTAGTTTTTTACTGATTTTATGTAGAAAGTCTTCTCTTCTTTTTCTTATCTTTCTCTCTAATTTTCCAATTTTATTAACTATCTTTTTCCAATTAGAACCTCCTTTGATTTTTTTGCTCATCACTCTTCTTAATCTCTTTAGCCTCAGCTCATCTTTTTTGTATTCCAAATCTTTATCGATAATATTGCCATTTGACATTGTTAAGAAGTGATGAACACCTACATCAAGACCTATAACCTTCTTAATTATTTCACTAGGTTTAATATCATTTTTTCTAACTAAAACAATTAAATAATACTTATCACCTTGTTTAATGATAGTCATCTTATTTATTACACCATTTATATTTCTGTGAATTTTTACTTTAGAAACTAAGACATTTGAATAAATTAGCCTATTTTTTCCGAATCTAAGAATTTCTTCATAATAAGGTGCTATAAAAGTAAAATATTCTCTATTCTGCCATTCTTGATGTTTATCATTTGTTTTACCTTTTTTCAAAGAATCATATATTTTTAAAACATCATAAATAGCTGCTTTTATGATTTCAGAATTCTTGACTATCACATCGTATTCCTTCGAGCATTTCATGTTACAAAGATCATATAAAATTTTAAAACTTGGATAGTCTTTATATTTTTCAAAATATAGAATTCCATACTTAAAACACCTATCACAAATTTTCTTATAAAGAGTAATTATTTGATTTATTTTAATACACTCTTTTTTAGTAGGATATAAACGATAAGTGTAGTTAAGAAATGACATAAATCAACCTCCTAATTATTTATGAAAAAGATATCTTTTGAATCAAAGTTAGCAGGGTAATTTTTAAATTACCCTGCATAGATTAACGACCTTTGAGATGAACTATTTGCCGAAGGCAAATTTCCTCTTCGTAGGAGGCTTTAGGATACCGGTGTTCCCACGGACCTCGACTATAATTTGCAAGAAGGAAAAATTACTTTTGTCTTGCATTTTAAGAGCTTTTTCAGCTCTCAAAATATATGAGTTTGCAAGTCGAGAAAATGATCATTTCAAAAATCACAATACCGAGTTTTTAAAATTATTATTTAACTGATTTTCTCTAATTCATACATGAAATAATGGAAATTAAAGCAAAAAAATAAGTTACCTTACTTTAGAATATAAATCATTTTTTTAGCCACTTATCTTGATTATTATTTGTTTCTTTTAATTGTCAATTCCATTCATGTCCTAACATTTATTTTATTCACAAACAATCTTCTGTCGTTTTCAATTTTTTCTTTGTCTTTGAATAACTTGAATTTATGACTTTTCTAGGATCGGACGTTAGCCGAGTGAGGAATAAGTTCGATACAAAAAAACCCACCAAAGGTGGGTGTTTTTTCTAAATGGCGCTAACTATAAGGATCGAACTTATGACCACTCGGTTAACGGCCGAGAGCTCTACCTCTGAGCTAAGTTAGCGCGACGATTAAGAATATACACATTAGCAACTAATAATGCAAGTGATTTAAGAAAAAAACTTATTTTTTAGTAAGTATTTCTTCATAGCTCCTCATATGCTTACAAACATACTTCTTTCGTTAGCTTTTAAAGTATGATATCTATCCAATCATTTTAATAACAAACTAATGTAAGAGAGAGATTCTATAATCATCATCACAAACAACAAAGGTAAACAAAATTCCTATTTATTTTTTCATATTTATACTTTAAGTAATTTCATACATATTCATGCACAACGCATTATTTAAGACTTTAAATATCAATACGTGGAATTGGAAAAAACTAAATTCACAAATTTAGATTAATTTTTCATTTATAATAGTTCTGCTGTTAAAACCTTTATTACTCATATAAAAGCAAATAAATATCAAAAAAGATTGACCTATATCGGTCAATCTCATTATTCATCCCCTATTTATCTAAGAAAGCATACTATACTGATTTCATTGAGTCGCAACTCAATTCTGAATTAGATAACTAAGAATGAGCAACTAACTTATTGCTTTTCAAGAATTCAATTTATGAATTATAATTGAATCCAATTTTAATTAATACAAACACTAAGCAGATTCCAACATTAATAGAATAAGATATCCAATCTAACTTAGATAAATTAAATCTTTTTGTTAGGACTGCAGTACACAAGTAATAGCTTAGGCCATACATTATGAATGAAGAAATAGAAGATATTACACTGATAAAGAGCATGTTCAACAGTGAAGGTGATGCTGTGCTCCATGCCAAGAAAAAGAACATAATATGTATAAAGAGTTGCGGTAAAAGCTTGGTAGGATTAGCTTTTCCAAAATCTTCAGGATATTCTTTATAGCCTTTATTAACAAAAACAATTGAAGCAATAGATAAACCTATAAAGACAACTGTAGTCACGACAATCATTATTGTGTTCGGCATATCAACATCAAAAGTAGACATAAATGTATTATTAATTATCGATTTATCAAAACACATAAATCCCACAACTATTCCATACAACCATCCTATAGGAGCATAAGGATAGATAGAATCAATACTTGAAGATATAGAGTTCAAAAATCTTGAAATAAGAGTAACATTAAAAGACAAGACAACAGTTGCAATAAGTAGATAAACAACTGAATTAAAATTATTCGTACCTAAGGAAGCAATATAAACATTTAAATAATATGCTAGACCTAAACAAATCAAATAAAATAACCAATAGAGAATAACCATTCCATAATTGTAATAGTACGGTGAATCTATCAAGCCTAATTTATAAGCAGAATCAGCAATAGAATTGTAATAGACTTGTTTGAATACAATAACAATAGTTCCAATTATAAATACTAGAGTATAAGCCCCAAGAAGAATTATCAATCCGATTAGAGCCCTTGTTCTCAACAATTCTCCTTTATCAAAAGGAGCTTCTCCAAATACATCCGCACTTCTCCTTTTAAATCTATACTTGCAAACAAAGACAGGAATGACAAGGGACATAAGTCCAGCAGCAATAGTCAATCCTATATAAGGGGTATTAGAAGGCAAGTATATATAATCTTTATTCATTGATACGGAAGGGACGACATTAATATTCATGATAGTAATCAGGAATACCAATAACATGACTAAACAAGTTACAACTGACAACGAAATCCAATTTTTAAACTGCCATTTAAAATATCTCTTATTCATTGATAAACTCCTTTCTTCTTGAATATTCCATCTCTAAAGCAACTAAATCAGTTGGAGATATAGGAAGCTCCTCGCAAATAGTAGGATTCAATCCATTTACAATCTTGTCTTTTGTGTCATTTTGCTTTAATGCGGATATTTCATAGACCGCACCAATTTTCTTAAAGCTCAAAACATAAACCCCTAATTTTCTTATATCATCAACACAAACATCTTTGGAAAAGTAGCACTGTAAACAAATGAACTCATTATTCATCGATTGCTCATCGCTGGTAGTAGCCAAAGTACCTTTTCTAAGAACATAATACTTATCGACTAGTTTGTTCAATGTCTCAATATTATGAGAAGCTATTAAGATGCAGCTCTTATCTTCCATAGACTTTCTTATAATTTCTTCTTTAATCCAATCCATGGCAAGTGGATCCAAGCCGTCGAAAGCTTCATCCAACAAAAGATACTTAGCTTTCATAGATAATGCGACACATAAAAAAGCTTGCCTTCTCATACCCTTTGAAAAATTATTGATGTTCTCTTTTTGATCAAGTCCTGTTTTTTCAATCAAGGCTTTACATCTTTCCAAATCCATATCAAATAAAGAAGCATAAAATTCAGTCATAGACTTTAGAGTCGAATAATTAGGTGAGTATGGATCATCAGTTAGAAAAAACAAATTTTCTTTAGCTTTTTTGCTAAAAGATTTATTTCCATCGATAAGAATCTCGCCTTCATCTGGTTCATAAATACCTGAAATCAATCTGAACAGGGTGGATTTTCCTGCTCCGTTTTCTCCAACAATTCCTGAAATGCCTTCTTTGAAATCCATTGAGAAATGATTAACAGCTAAAGTGTTCCCAAGTTTTTTACTGATATTCTTAATTTCAATCATAATTTACCCTTTTTCTCCTTAACGATTTCTTCAATTTCTTCTATCGAATAGCCTAGACGTAAGATATCATTGATTAAAGACTCAAGTTTATCCTTTCTTCCTAGTTCATTTTCCGATTTGACAAAATAGCCTTTCTTAGGTAATGAATCAGCAAATCCTTCATCCTTCAGCAAAGAAAAAGCTTTGGCCACAGTATTAGGATTTACTCTGTTTTCCAATGCCACGTCTCTGATTGAAGGAAGAGGTTCTCCATTTTTAAAAACACCCATAAGGATCATCTTTTTATAATAATCCTTAAGCTGAACATAAATCGGATCCGTATTATTAAATTGCATATGCCCTCCTCTGTATTAATTGTACTATTTGTATTATTATTATGCAAAAAAAAATGCACCCGAAGGTGCATTTACGAAAGAAAAGAGTTAATTACTTGTCGCTAGCTGCAGCCTTCTTGGCATTCAAAGCAGCAACTGCTTCAGCCTTGGTAGGAGCGACAGCGGCAGAAGGATTAGACATAGTAATCTTAGCAGCAGAATACTCAGTGTTATAAGCCTTGACATTCTCGCCGAGAGCTTTCTTAGCTTGCTCAACAATCAATGTGAATTGAGCAGGATCGGAGATAGCAATCTCGGAAAGCATCTTACGGTTAAGCTTGATATTAGCTAGATTGAGTCCATGAATCAATTGAGAATAGCTGATTCCATTTGCCTTTGCAGCAGCAGAAATACGGCTGATCCAAAGCTTACGGAAATCATTCTTTCTGTCACGACGTCCGACATAGGCGTAGTGAAGTGAGTGAAGAACTGCTTCATTAGCAGTCTTGAACAATCTGTGACGGGATCCACGGAAACCCTTAGCAAGCTTCAAAACTCTATTGTGCTTGCGACGAAGAACATAACCACGTTTGACTCTCATAATTCTCTATCCTCCTGATTACTTGCTGATAAGTGCCTTCATTGCCTTACCATCAGTCTTGTTGAGGTAACGGGCATGACGAAGGTTGACCTTCTGCTTGTGTGTCTTACTCAAAGCGAGGTGGGATGTATTTTGGTTGTACTTCTTCACCTTGCCGGTTCCAGTAATCTTGAAACGCTTTGCGACGGCTCTTTTTGTCTTAAACTTTGCTTTTGCCATTTTGAATAAACCTTTCCTTTCGAGCTACTTCTTTGAAATAGGGTTGACGTAGCAGAAATAATATTTACCCTCAAGTGTAGGCTTGTTCTCACAAGTACCATACTCTTTGACCAAATCTAAGAAGGTATTGATTTTATTGTCAGCAGCATCCATCTTGCTGATCATTCTTCCCTTCACAAAGAGTGAAACCTTGACTCTATTTCCTTTTTCAAGGAATTTGATGGCTTGGTTAGCTTTGGTCTCGAGATCATGAAGATCTGTAAGAGGAGTGAAGCGTACTTCTTTAACTTCAATCTCCTTTTGATTCTTCTTCATCTCTTTCTCTTTTTTCTTCTTCTCAAACAAATACTTAGAGTAATTAAGAATTTTGCACACCGGAGGGTTACCATTAGGGCTGATACAATAGAGATCAAGTCCTAAGGCTTCTGCCTGGCGGAGGCCTTCGTCACGACTCAAAACCTGCGATCTTCCGTCTGGAAAAACCACACGGATATTTTTAAATCTGTAGGGAATGAACTCGTTGACTAATTCATTGCTCTTTTTCTTTGGACGTTGGTTAGGATACACTCCTAATCCTCCTTTATTTATATGGACGGACCAACATAGAAAAAAAGCGGGTGACAAACACCCGCCACATGAAATTTCTATAGTGTGAATTTCAAGGCTTTTGGCCGACGGGCTATGTCCATCCGGCGAGAGCGGGTGCTCTACTTTCCTATGTCTTCCGACGATTGGTAATGATAGACTACAGCAAGAGAAAAGTCAAGTGTTTTCTATGATTCTAATTCCTTTTATCACTGATATCTTCTAGCATTCCTAAATATTCTATGCTCCAATCAAAACTTTTCAAGAATTCACCATGGAAATCATTATTCTTTCCTTCCAAATAATCCCAAAAATCACATTGGATGTTTTCTTTCCTTAGGCCTAAGGAGCCCTGGAAAAACAATACACATTTAAAGCCTATATCTTTTAGGGTCTTTCTTAATCTCCAAACTGCATCTCTATATAAAATCTTAGCCTTATCCAAATCATAATCAGGCCATAATTGCGTTATAGCATCGCTCAAAGAAGATACAAAAATATGGTAATATGTTCAATATTCAATGTTGATGTAATGAGCTGCTTTTTTACAAATTAAAGATATTATCAATTAAATAGAGTTTTGGCCTTTTTGTTCAAATTTTCTTCAACTTTCTTAGATTTTTGAATTTTATCAAAAATAAGTCTTGCCGTTTTATCATCCGTTAACTGGCTTATTTCACCAACAGTAGCATTTAATAAAGAATCCATTGTCGGATAGGCATTCAATAATCTTTCTTTTTTCTTATCTCCAACCCCTGGAATATCATCAAAAAAGGTTGAAAATAATGACTTAGCCCTCTTATTTCTATGTGTGGTAATAACATATCTATGAACTTCATCCTGCATTCTCATCAGCAAGAAAAATAGAGGTGACTTTTTATCCAATGGAATCAATTCACCAGTATCCCCATCCATCAATGAATTTGTTTCATGTTTATCGTTTTTTACTAAGCCTGCCAATTTAACACCTTTGATATTAGACCTTGAAATAGCATCTATCGCAGCTTCGACCTGAGTGATACCACCATCCACAATTATCAAATCAGGTGCTTTTAAATTATCTTTTACAATTCTTGAGCAGCGCCTATAAATAACTTCTCTCATAGAAGCCATATCATCTGCTTTGTTCGGCTGATGAATATTAAACCTTCTATATAGTTCAGGAGCCTTTTTCCCGTTTACATACGTGACCATCCCGCCAACTGCATCTTGGCCTTGTGTATGAGCGTTGTCGAACAATTCTATTTCC
Source organism: Clostridium sp. CAG:568 (assembly GCA_000434395.1). Classification (GTDB taxonomy): domain Bacteria; phylum Bacillota_I; class Bacilli_A; order RFN20; family CAG-288; genus CAG-568. The sequence continues at coordinate 23,761 of FR878738.1, forward strand.
AGTGGAAGTCGATTCATATGGAGTTTCTCCTGCAAATCTTTTAATAGATCCAAAGTATCATCTTCAAGCCTTGCAGTCATAAAATGAGCATCTAATCCTGCTTTAGCGTTTTCCAATGCTAAAGACAAAATGTCTTTCTTTATTCCTTGTGTAGGCACTACTATATCCAAATCCAGCAATTGTTTTAAAGACTCTCCTAAAGATTCATCAGATACAATAAGTTCTTTAGGCTTTGGATGATTTAAATAGAATTGACAAATCGCTGTTTGCAATTCTTCGTTCAAATCCTCTGTAACTTCATTGATATAAAGATTCTTTCCGAGCAATATTCCTTTTCTGTAAAGGAGAAACAACATACAAACATATCCTTCTCTAGTTGAGAAAGCAAAAACGTCTCTATCTACTTTGTCTTTCATCATTATCTTCTGATCTTCAGTAGTGGCATTAATGCTTTGAATTATTTGCTTATATTCACCAGCTTGCTCGAAATTAAGATTGTCGCTCGCTTCTTCCATCTTCTTTCTATAGAAGGAAACAACTTCACTAGTATCTCCATTTAAAAATTTTTTAATCTTATCTCTGACGATATTGAAATCATTAATTTCATCATCATTGATAACTGGATTCTCTGCTTTTGCTAAATAATAATAAAAGGATGGCTTCCCAGGAGTGAACTCTTCTCTTGAGACAGGATATGTTCTATTCAGTAATTCCATAACCTTATGGGCTGCATTGGAATCTGGATATGGCCCAAAATAATCATAGGCTTTGGACGTCTGTTTATGAAATATTTTTAAAACTGGTTGTTCTGTTCTTTTTACTCCGATATACGGATACATCCTGCCATCTTTTAAAAGAATATTATATTTTGGGTAATATTTTTGTATCAAATTGATTTCCAAAAGAAAAGCTTCCTTTTCCGAATGTGTTTCAATCCAATCCAAATCAGTAATTTCCTGGACCATCAGCATCACTTTTCCAACTTGAGGTCTGGTGAAATATTGCTTTACTCTTTTTACTAAGCTTTTTGCTTTTCCAACATAAATAATTGTACCGTTCTTATCCTTCATTTGATAAGATCCAGGTTTATTTGGAAGCAAGTCTAATTTTCTTTTAATTGTTTCATTCATCTTTACTTTAAATAGACAACAGTAGCTCCAAGGCCACCTTCACCTTCTCCACCTTCTCTAAAAGATTTCACATAGTTCAATTTTTTCAAATGAGCCCATATTCCATTTCTTAAAGCAAATGTACCCATTCCATGAATGATGATTACAGATGACAAATGACATAATTCCGCATTATCTAAAAACTTATCTACTTCTGGAGTGGCTTCAGATACTGTCATTCCAATGACATTTAGTTTTGTAGAAACACCTTTAGCTCTGTTCATGATTGAATTATCTAAATTGGATACAGTTCTACTCATAGGCAAATTAGAAGCAGAAGATTTGACAAGGTCGGAGAGATTGACAGTCATTGTCATTCCATTGTAATAGAATTTAGCTTTGTTTTTATTAGCACTAACCAATCTTCCTATCATAGAACCATAAGAAACGATATCCCCGGGTTGCACTTCTTCAGGTTTGCTGAGATGTTTATGGAATTCATTATCTGATTGATCAGCTGAAGAAGTAACTTTTCTAATCTCACCTTTGATTTTGGATTTTTCGTTAAATCCAATATCAGCTTTCTTTCCTTCAGACCATAACTTATCTAATCGATCAAGTCTTTCCTGCGCGTATTCATCGACTTTTCTATCAGCACGTTTCTTAATATTCTCTTTTTCATCAGCTAAAGCTTTAATAGCGTTTTGCCTCTTTTCTTCCAATTGCTTAACGTTGTTCAATTTATCATCCAACTTTTTTTGCAAAACATCGGTTTGTTTTATCTTAGCATTGAGTTCAGCTGTAAGTTTTTCGACATCAAATTGTTTTTGGGAATCCCTATATATTTTTGCAGACTCAATCAATTCATTAGGCAATCCATTCTTTGAAGCAACCTCAAAGGCATATGAATTTCCAACAGCACCGGGGATGAACTTAAATGTAGGAGTTAAAGTTTTCTCAGAAAATTCCATAGCTCCGGACAAAATCTTTTCTTCTGAAATAGCGTATTTCTTTAGTCCATCGTAGTGGGTTGTAAACACTCCAAATGTACCTTGATTTAACATATGTTCGATAAATGCATGTCCAATGGCTTCTCCATCACTCGGAGCAGTTCCTTGACCTATTTCATCGACTAAAACTAACGAATTACCTGAGGCATTTTCATACATGTTCTTCAATCCCAACAAATGACCAGAGAATGAAGACAAGTTTCCAGACAAAGATTCCGAGTCACCAGTCAATATATCGACTTCATCGAATATCTTCATGGTGGCTTCTTTATGACAGGCAACCATAAGTCCCATTTGATTCATGATAGCAGCTAAAGCCACAGCTTTCATCAAGACAGACTTTCCACCTGCGTTAGGTCCAGAAATTATCAAGACCCTCGGTTCTAGATCCCCGAGTTTCAAATCGTTATCCACTGCTCTATCCAATGGAATCAAGGGGTGAATCAATCCTTGTAAGGACAAAGTATCTTCTTTTATATTTGCTACAACTCCATCATAAGTTAAGCCAAATTCCACTTTTCCTATATAGCCATCTAAAAGATTATAAATATAATAATTCTTGTCCACAGCATCTACTCTTTGGAAAAACATCTTAGAAAATCCGTCTAAGATTCTAGCAATCTCTGCTTTCTCATCGTTTAATAGTTTTTCCTTCTTGTTTTCAAATTCCAGCAGCTCATATGGGATTACAAATAATGTCTCACCGCTTTTAGACCTATCGACAACCATTCCTGGAACTTGATTCTTTTTAGATGCTGTTACAGCCAATGTCTGAATTCCATTTTTTATGACTGGTTGAGATATCTCAAGACTTGATTTGTATTTATTAGAGATTCTCTGAATCAATCTAGATTCTTCACTTACCAAGCCTCTAAATTCACTTCTAATAGAAGCTAATTTTGATGAAGCAGAATCCAAGACTTCACCATCAGGTCCGAAAGACAAATCCAACAGTCTCAATAAATCAGGCATATCCTCGATATCTAAAGCCTGATTTTGAAGATCGGGAAAATCATTTTCTTTCACAAACTTATCCATGATATCTTCACATGCTAAAATCAGGCTTTTTAAACCTAACAATTCATCTATATCTAAAGTCAAAGCTTTATGAAGCTTAATCAATGTATCACTTAAATCGATGACAGTTGGCAATAAAAGATTCTTTCCTTTATTTGCATAACCTAATATTTGATTTAAATATCTATGATCTCTAAGAATTAAATTCTTATCATAACTAAATTCATATAGTGAGACATCATTTTGGTTGTGCTCACTTTGAAAATGAGTTTTTAATTCTTTTATAATTTCATTTATTTCTTGTTGTACTTGTCTATCCATATTCTTAAACGGACCTTCACTTAACTATCTTTGTCAAATCACTAAATCTTTCTATTGTATATGTAGGATCATCGACTTCGACCGTTTCTTTCTTTCCATATCCATAACTAGCCCAGCATGTATCTATACCACAATTGTTTCCCATAGCGATATCAAAATGGGTATCTCCAATCATTATGGTCTCTCGTTTATAAGCACCCAAGACAGTCATAGCTAATTCAGCCATATCTTTGAAAGGCTTGGGCTTTTTGACTAATTCTTGTCCTATGAAACAATCAAAATAATCTTTGATATGCAAAGTATCGCAAAGCTGTACAATCAAATAAGTCATACGAGAAGATACGACAGCCATCTTCTTCCCTTCTTTTTTCAAAGTCTCCAATGTCTCAACTAAACCCGGCATAGGTTTAAGAGTTGAAAAACATTTTTGTAAATAAAATTTTTGGTATAGACTTACCAGTTCATCAGCTTTAGAATCATTGATTCCAGGGAACAACTTCTTAAAAGATGGATTTAAAGGCAATCCAATGGTTGCTTTTATATCACTATCATCTGGCATCTGTAATCCTTCTTCTTTGATAGCAGTATGAAAAGCTTCTAGGATGGTTCCTTGTGTTTCACCCATGGTACCATCAAAATCGATTAATAAATATTTATACATATACTTTTTATCCCCACAAAATGATAGCAAATAAAAAGTATAAAAGCATTGAAAATAAGCATTATCATTATAATTTAGCTTAGTATGATACGGAAAAATCAGATTGGCATTAAGAAAAAATGATATATTAGAAATGATGGAACTAACAAAATTTAAAGTAAATAAGGCAAAAGCTTTGGAAATAATGGATTATTACAAGGCTACTGAGATAAATGACACAAATCATCCTTATGATTTATTCATCCATAAAACTAAAGATGGAATAGTTGTGAAAGGATTCAAAACAAAGAATCCTGATGTTTTTACCATAACATTTTTCGGAGCTGACGGAAAAGCTTCATTAGAAGCATCGATATTCATGCCTAATGTCAAAGTTGAGACGTCATCATTCGAATATCCAAATATCAAGACACAACCTTTGGGTAAAGGATATGAAGACACAGGAATACAAATTGGTTCTGATGAAGTCGGAGTCGGAGATTTCTTCGGGCCTATGATTGTTACCGCAGCCTATTTCACCCCTTCAGATATGAAGTTGATAGATAAATTGCATGTAAAGGATTCGAAGAAATTGACGGATGCCTATATGATGCAAATTGGACCAGAGTTGAGAAGAAGTATAAAGCATTTTACGGTACTTTGCTCAGCGAGCAAAGTATCTTCCTACGAGGATAAAGGGTTTTCTACCCACTGGGTTTTAGCACATCTCCATAACCTAGCACATCAAAAATTGATTGAAAAATATAAGCTAGGCGATGAAATAGTAGTCTATGTCGATCAATTCGAAAGAGAAGAATTATACAAGAAATATGTCGGTGAATCTTTAATTGAAAATCCAATCATATTCAAGGTTAAAGGAGAGAGCAGATGGCCTAGTGTCGCAATAGCATCAGTCATATCCAGATATGAATTTCTTTTATATTGGCAACAGATGGAATCAAAATTAGGAATTACAATCCCCAAAGGAGCTGGATCTGATGTCGATAAAGTCTATAAAAAACTAATAGAATCCAAAGGAAAAGAAACTGTAGACAAATACGTCAAGACTTTCTTTAGAAACTACAAGAAGACAAACGAATAAATAACCAATATAAAAACACCAAGTCAATGGCTTGGTGTTTTTATATCGTTTCAAGGTTTACTTCTTGTCTGTGTATCCAGGCTTACCGAGAAGAACGAACATATTCTTCTTGTAAATCTCGACTCCAGGTTGGTTGAAAGGATTGATATTATCCAAGTAACCAGTCAAAGCAGTTGCTCTGAAGAAGAAATAGAAGAGATTTCCAAGGTTATAGGCATCGAGTGTACTGACATCGATAACATTGGCGTCGACTTGTCCTTCAGTATGAGCCTCCAAAACAGCTTCAAAGGCTTTCTCATTGATGTAAGACATCTTTTGTCCTGCGAGATAATTAAGATTATCCAAATTTTCCTTATCGGCTGATATTTCGACATCTTGATTCTCAGGTACAGTGTTGAAATGGATTACAGTTTCAAACAAAACATTGGATCCTTGTTGAATGAACTGACCCATAGAGTGCAAGTCAGTGGTGAATACACCATGTCCGAGCATCAATCCCTTGTCATCCTTACCGAGTGATTCTCCAAACAATTGCTTCAACCATTCACAAATCATCTCAGTTTGAGGATCATAGGTACAGAACATCTCATAAGGATATCCAGCCTCATGGTTCAACAAATAACGATAGGCTCCATATTGATAAGCCAAGTTCTTGTGCCAATCATTGTCACCGTAATCTTTTTCACCATCGACCAATCCTTTAACAAAAGAACGTATGTCGATTCCAGCACATGCAATTGGGAACAATCCTACAGGTGTTATGACTGAGAAACGTCCACCGATATCGTCAGGAATGACGAATGTCTTGTATCCTTCGACATTGGCTTCTGACTTCAAAGCACCTTTAGCTTTATCAGTAGTTGCAAAGATTCTATCCTTGAGTTGGCCGGTTCCCCATTTCTTGATGATGAGTTCCTTCAAAAGACGGAAAGCTACTGCAGGTTCAGTGGTTGTTCCAGATTTGGAAATAACATTGACTGCAAAATTTCTTCCTTCGAGCCATTTCAAGATTTGATGAGTATAGGATGGACTTAAAGTATTGCCGAGATAAACAATTTTAAGTTTGTCATCGCTATACAATCCATTTATAGCATCGATTACAGCACGTCCGCCCAAGTAGGATCCCCCGATACCTACACAGACCAATGTGTCGAACTTGCTTCTCACGAGATTGGCAGAATCGATGATGTCTTGAATATCATCGTTAGTCAACTTGGAACAATAATCCATCCAACCCATGAATTCATGACCTTCACCGGAGCGCTCAGCAATTACCTTGCTAGCAGCATTGATTTGAGAATTGATGCTTTCCAAATTTAGCTTCTCAATCTTCTTACCGTAATGTCTTAAAGTAATCATTTATTTTCTCCCCTAGAAAGTATATTAAAAGACTTCAAAAACCGGAGATATTTTATAACTAAAAAATGAAAAAGCTATATGAAAGCTAAAAATTATTATATTGGTATATATTGTAAGCGTATTCTAACAAGTTTGATTCTATTTTTTCCTTAAATTTCCTTTTTCATTGCTTAAATTTGTAAGACAAGCAATCATAAATGACTAAATCATCATCATTTGTTACTTTAAAGGAAAGAGTAGACCCTTTAATCAATATAGGTGATTTAGATTTGTTTAAGACCATTTGAAAATCATCAGTCTTACTTTCTTCTTTCAACTCTTCATAAGCCTCATATATCAAATTGAAGTCAAAGCCTTGGGGTGTTTGAACTCTTTTTATAAAAGTCCTGTTTACATATTTTATTCCATCATTTTCTTTCAACAAAGAATCTGACATATCTAGCACAGGTGTTACTGCATCATGATTTTTTAGAGCATCTTTAATGTTCAATATTATGTTAGAAGGAACAAAAGGCCTTGCTGCATCATGAATCAATACTTTGATATCGACATCAAAGTACATGTTTTTAATAAAATTAAGAGCATTTCTAACACTCTCAGTACGATCTTTTCCTCCACTTATAACAGGATAGAATTTTTTAGTGAATATAAATGACTGACTCTTTACTTTTTCCTCATCACCGTGAGGAACCACCAATATAACATCATCCATAAATGAGGCTAGAGTTTTCAATGAATGGATATACATTGGTTCATCATCATCTTTAGATACATAGTACTGCTTAACAATGCCATTCATTCTAGTCGACTTTCCCGCCATCAATAAGATTCCAATATACTTAGTATTCATCGGTATCTTCCTTTCTTCACACCTAAATATAAGATAATATAAAACGAATTAAAAAGAAAAACGAGGTTTATTATGAATACTTTGTGGACTATATTGATTGTAGTTGGTTCCTTACTGATCTTATTCCTTCTTTATCTATTATTAGGATGGATACTTTGGCTAAGTCTAAAGAAGCAAGAAAATAAAGTGATGGATGAATTTAGAAAGATAGAACCATTTGAATCTTCAAGGGTCGACTTGATGAAAGAGGCCTGGACTTATGTAGATGAAAGAAATCTACCTTATAAGAAAGACTTCAGAGAAACATTCGAAAAAGCATATCCAGATATTTCTTCACAAGATCTAGTGGCTAGAAGAAAAGCCAAAGAAACTTTAGACTTTGGCTTTATCTATACCAGAAAACTACTTGAAGAAAAAGGAAAAAGAACAGACAAAGCTAATGAATTGATAAAGAAGTTGAAAGAGAAGCAAGTAGAAGGCGACAATGCCTATCAAGCATATGACAAAATTGCCGTTAGATACAACGCTATCCTATCTATGGCAAATGTCAAAATAGTGAATAAGATGAGTGGAAAGAGAAGGAAAGATCCAGCAGTTATTTTCTAGGTGTAGAAGAATTTTTAAAAAATCACTTGATTAAAAATAGCTACTCGTATATAATCCCTTCTTGCCGTGGGGTCATGGCGAAATTGGTATACGCGTACGTTTGAGGGGCGTATGGTTCTCCCGTGAGAGTTCAAGTCTCTCTGACCCCACCATTTAGAAATTAATTAATCGATTCAGTAAAATACTGAATCGATTTTTGTTTTCTATATTTCATCGAAAACAAATGATTCTATAAAACAACCGACAAATATCGTTTTAGAATAATCTATGTTTCTTAATATCTAAGTGATAATAAATGAATGAAAGAAAATAGATAGAAATGAATTAGAAAGTTAATATTTCAATAGAACTGAAGTCTATAAGGTAATGGTACGTATGACTGCCGCTATCACTTAGCGGCTATTTTTTACTTAGAAATTAATATATAAGACATATGATATAAAAAAGGCTACACCAGTTATTAAGTAAGGAAAGTGGTTATATTTATTCAGTTCTCTTATTCCAACTTTACTAGCCCTATAATCATTCAAATCCAAATAAGGCTTGCTGTCTGACTTCCTATATTTTAAAGATATAAGCCCATATGAGATAAAATCGAATGCACCCCAATCAAAAAGCCACGTGAAGAAACAAAGAGCTAGAGAGATAAAGGCTGAGAATCCCAAGGCAGCAGACATAGCTTCTTTAGTTTTACCTAATCCATAATAGATTCCTAGCATCAAACTAGTAGCTAGAGCAATTTCTACTATCGCTCGTATTGTTACCCTTCCTAGTTTTGATTTAAAGAAATCTTTTATGTTTTCCATCTTCTTAGTTCAGCCTTTCATATTTGTTGTTATCATACAATCAATTCTTAGTACTTCTTTATATTTATCTTAAGGTTTCTTATAAAAACCTTAAGATAATATAAACAAGATGGTCTTTCTATCTAAATAGATTGTTTTAAAATAAGATAAATTGTATATTATTAAAAACTCTCTAGTGCAC
>FR878739.1 GCA_000434395.1 Clostridium sp. CAG:568
TGGATTCCATGGAATCCATCCATCGGCGCCGCTCCAAAGCCATAGGAGGGGCTTTTTAGATGAAATTCACATTCGAGCAGAAACTCACGGCAGTGAAGCTGCACAAGGAAAAAGGAACCTACAAATATCCGAAAGGATATAAAGCCGAAAGCAGAAAAACAGCGTACAGATTCTATGTCCGGTTCTGGGAAGCACAATATGATCGTGGCGGCGAGGATGGAATCAGGCATGGACTGAATTCCGCCTATTCGCCTGAGAAGAAGCTGGAGATCATAACACCCGTTCTGATGGGGGAAATCACCTGTAGACAGCAGGCGGTAAGCTATGGCGTGAGGCCTTCGTCAATAGATCAATGGATCAACAAATATAGGAAAGACGGGCTTGAAGGTTTAAAATCTTGTCATCCAGGGAGGAAGCCCAAGAACATGCCTATCATCGAAAAGAAAGAAGACACTGACAAGACTGTCGCGGAAGACAATCAGGAAGACCTGAGGAAAAGACTGAAGGAGCTGGAACATGAGAACCTGCTTCTTCATGCGGAGCTTGACTACAGAAAAAAATTGGAAGCCTTGGTCGAGAAGAGACTGAAGTCAGAGCGAGCGAAAAGGCCGACGCCATCGTCTCTCTCCTCCAAGGGAAAAGATACAAGGGAAAAGTAAGGCTCTGCGAGCTGCTTTTCATAGCAAAGCTCCAGAAATCATCCTACGAATATGCCGTAAAGGCCAAGGCCGGAAAAAGGCCCGAAAAGCTCGATGACATACGAATAAAGGACGAAATCAAGGCAATCTGGCTGCGTTCGAAGAAGAGATACGGATACCGTAAAATCATGATCGAACTTAGAAGCAGATATTCGGAGAACGTCAACCACAAGAAAGTGCTCAGGATGATGAACGAGATGGGCATATATGCGAAGCTTTGCGGACATGACAAACGCTACAGCTCATACAGAGGCGGAGTCGGAAAGATCGCGGAGAACATCCTGCAAAGGGACTTCAAAGCGAACGCAAGCCTTCAGAAGGCCGGGACCGACGTCACCGAGTTCAAATGCGAGTGGGGAAAGGCATATCTTTCTCCCGTGATAGACTTCTACAACGACGAGATACTTTCCTATTCGATATCGGAAAGCCCATGCATGAAGATGGTGATGGACATGCTTGACGGGCTGCACAGGAGATTCCCGTGCACCTACAACATGGTCCTCCATTCGGACCAGGGATGGCAGTATCAGATGCCGACTTATCAGGAAGACCTGAAGAAATACGGGATAATACAGTCGATGTCAAGAAAGGGGAACTGCCTTGACAACAGCAAGACGGAGAACCTGTTCTCGAAGATGAAGAAGGAGATGTTCTACGGACACGAAAAGGAGTTCCGCAGCTTCGCGGAACTCAAGAAGGCGATAGACGAATACATAATCTGGTACAACAACGAAAGGATAGTGACGAGGCTCGGCGGTGCTCCTGTTTGCAACAGGAGCATTGTGCCTGTCCCAATGTTGTGCTATAGTTCTATTTAAAGTCCAGTGAGAGGGGTGCAGTACA
>FR878740.1 GCA_000434395.1 Clostridium sp. CAG:568
GCTAATTAGGCTGTGAAACCTTTAATTAAATGGCATTATCCTTATATATGGATTGCTCTTCCTAGGACTGGAAATATATCATGAAATCAATCGTTACTTCTTCTTCGGGTACTATGACTTCTCCAGCATTCCCTTCCAGTTCTGTAGCATACCGATCTACCTATGCCTGATTCTTCCCTTTATCAAAAATGAAAAGATCAGAATGCCGATATTCTATTACCTAGGCATCTACTGCATGATTGCCGGCATCTTCCCGTTATTGTTCGGACAAGGACAGCTATGCAGATGGAGCAAAATCTCCGATGTGATCCGTTCCTTCCTCTGGCACGTTTTGATTCTTCAGGTCTCCATCCTATCTGTCGTCCACGCAGAAATCGGAAAAAACATCAAAAAAGATTATAAATACTTTCTTGGCGCTGTCGCAATATTCGTCGGTCTTACCGTCATCGCTCAACTAATCAATGTGACACTGCATTACACCGGAGGCATCAACTACGAACCGACAGATGGAAAACCGTTCAAAGATGTCACGAACACTCCGTTGTTCGATCCAGATGTCGCTTCCTGTTTCTACATTTCTCCCTTCTTCGTTTCCAATATGCCTGTCTATTCTAAAATATGGCTGAAATTCGGTTGGTTCGCAAACTATATCATCTATGTCATCAGTTTCTCATTCCTGGCAACAATCCTCTATTTCCTCAATAGTCTGATCAAATATTGCATGATGAAGTATGCAGCACGGAGAATCAAGAACAAATAAGCCACCATATCAAGCAATCAAAACTAACTATAAATTACTAAGAAGCAAGACGAGATGGTTTTCAAATTCGTCAACATGGAACGATCCAATTGATGTGACAAGGTTCTATAATAGAATCAATGGTAATTATGATTTGCTCATCTATGAT
>FR878741.1 GCA_000434395.1 Clostridium sp. CAG:568
GTGCACTAGAGAGTTTAAAGAAAAAACTGGTAATAAGAAAATAAATATCATTTAATTTTATGTATGCTATTGATGTACTTAAGTCGATAGATCATGAGTATCAAAATATAAAAGAAAAAGTAAAGTTCTGACCTCTAGCATATGGTAAACTTAGAAAACCGCTTTTGAAAATAAGTAATCAATTTTAAAAATGGTGAATTGAAGGAGTAGTAATATGATAAAAGCTATAAGGAAGAAAGAATCCGTTATAAAAGAGGTCATCATAAGCGAAGCAATTATATGGATGATGGGACTGGTCTTGGCTATATTCGTTATAGCCTGGCCGAGAGAATACGCCTTGGATTTCTTCATGATGATAGAGCACATGCATATCGACAGGATATATCTCGGTCTTGCCATTATCATATTGACCTTAATCATTTCAGTTGTAATTTTCTTTTTGTTGGTCAAGGAAACAAGATGGAATAACCATAATCTAAACTTAGCACCTATAGAGTTATCTATTGATCAGATTATCATTAATAATTATGATGGCAAGGATATAATCGATGTTGATGAGATAGTTGAAATCAAGATAATGAATCATGACTCTGTGCTTCAAATTAAAACCAAGGACGAGAAAACACACCTTCCCGACCATTTGAAAAACACTAGGGAAGTGTATGAGTCGCTCAAAAATACAATGGCTAGTGATTATCCATCGATAGAGTTCACTGATTCTGCTGACAAGGGCTCAGAGAAGTGATTGATAATGGAAACAGTGATGAGGAAAACTAATTTTTACTTTATATTATTTTTTTACGCTTTATTTTCAATAGTCTTCGTTATGGTTTGTAATCTCGATAGCAAATGGATATATTCCTGAAACAATCAAAGTTATTATCAAAGTTAATAATGATAGAGTATCAATTGTGAGTTCAGCTCTAGAGTATATCTTTTTTATGGTTATATAATTCAACTTTATTATTTTGTTTCTTTTGTTGCTAGTATAAAACATTTAAAACTTAGTTTTTAATAGTGCTTGATTGTCTTTATTTGGAATAACTATTATTTTTGAATCGAAGGGTAAAGCATTGTTTTCTTTTGAAATTAGAAAATAGCACTAAATCCAAACATAGAAGCTGAAAGATTTCTTTAAATTTATGTCTTCTTATTGATTTTTTTACTGAATTAGCCTATATTCTTCCCGCTAAGGGATTCGTTGGAAACGAATACCCGGGAGGATATAGCATTTATGAAAAAAGACATTCACCCAGCCTATTATCAGGCTACAGTCACCTGCACCACTTGCGGAACCTCATTTGTAGTTGGATCTACCAAGAAGAGCATCAATGTTGATACTTGTTCACACTGCCACTCTTTCTACACTGGTAAGGTCAACCTCAACTCTAAGACTGGACGTATTGATCGCTTCAACCGTAAGGCTGCAGCTGCCAAGAAAACAGAGTCTAAGTAATACACTTGAATAAACTAGGGGCTGTTGCAAAATCCTGATC
>FR878742.1 GCA_000434395.1 Clostridium sp. CAG:568
ACATTATTGCTTAATTAACAATTGCTTTCTTAGATAGTTTCGGATCAAAATAAAAAAGCCTGATACAAATTGTATCAGGTCACTATTTACTATGGTGCTCCGTATAGGACTTGAACCTATGGCCCTCTGATTCGTAGTCAGATACTCTAAATCCAGCTGAGCTAACGGAGCATTTTGGAGGTTCCGGGCGGATTCGAACCGTCGATACGCGAGTTGCAGTCGCGGGGATTAAACCACTTTCTTACGGAACCAGGCTTTGAGATATTACCACATCTTTAAGCTGATTTAAAGTGGTTTATTGCAACTCGCAAAAAAATATTATACGAGCTTTTTAGGAAAAGAAAAGGGGAGAATAAAAAAACAGCCTTTTCAGACTGATTTTTGCATGATTACTACTATTTATTATCGCCTCTTCCCATCGGGCCACCGAGGAATCCACCCTGTTGTTTCTTTGTAGTTTCAGAAACTGCATTGCTAGGAGCAGTATATCCATTTATTTGAATTTGCAATTGCTAAAAAATATTGAAATTTATATTTTGGAAAGAAAAATAATCGAAGTCAAAGAAAAATATATGGATTATATGAAGGACAAGTTGATTCCTATATATTAATTTCTACATAAAAAAGAGCTGACCATAACTATAGCCAGCTCTAAAACGCTATCTAACACCAGAAAGGAGAGTGAATGTTAGACAATTATAACGAAGCATCATGTGCAAAGAATGAAAGGGATATAATCGATGCTTCGCTGAAGGAGATAAGCATTAATCCTTCTCTATAATTATATCAACTTTTAAGCAAAATATCATTGATATTTTGGGTATAAGATTAACTTTACCTTAATGTTATATATATGTCATCAGTGTCTTCCTGAACCGGAGCCAAATCCACCACCATTACCATTTGAATAAGTATGACCATTCATAGTAATTGAATTGCTATCATTTCCAATTTTTAATGTATAAACTCCATTGTTAGTAATATCAGGAGTAGAAACAACTTTTTTATCAAAAAGAAACAATGTTATTCCAATTTTATCTGTTATATTTTCTTTTTCCCCAATTTAGTTGAATTCAGCTTCAAAGGGAAAACACTGAGAAGAGTTAAGAATAACGAATCAACCTTAAATCTAATCTTTTTTTATTGTGTAAAACCTATTTTACAGCAATTATATTAGATTTGGTTTGTTTTTATCCATCGTGGCAAAAATTGTCGATATTTTTGCAAGGATTGTCAATTTTTAAACTTTATTACACATGAATAAACATTGTTAGAAGCATTTAATTTTATAGTTCCTTTATGTAATTTAACTATTTCATTAACTACTGATAATCCTATTCCACTTCCTTCTATTTTTCCTCTAGCTTTATCATTTCTATAGAATCTTTCCAATAATAAATTAGGATTCTTTTCATCTATATCAGCATCATTGGATGTCTTTAATTCAACACCCTTTCCGATAATACGAACTTCAAAATCAATATAAGTCAAAGCATATTTATTAGCATTATCAATCAACAATGATAATAATTGAGAAATTAAATTCGTATTACCTTTTATATAGCAATTATCATCTACGAAAAAATTGAATTTAATATTTCTAGATTCAAATATAACTTTAAATGGTTCAATCAAATCATTGGATAGTTTAGTCAAATCTGTACTGCACCCCTCTCACTGG
>FR878743.1 GCA_000434395.1 Clostridium sp. CAG:568
ACGTGCACTAGAGAGTTTTTTTCTTTATTGCTTCTTTATGCTGCATTTTGTAATGTATGCTTCTTGAATTTCTAGCGGTAACCGCTTATGAAAGTCAATGGATTAATCAAAAACATTCCAAATGCCAAGAATCCAAAAACTAGGAGCATAATCAACAATTAATTAATTATCGCTACAACATTCATATCCAATTCAGCCTTCTAATGGATATAGCCTATCTTTAACAATATTAAGAATTAAAGCATTTTATTTTTTAAATATCAAAATTGCTTTCGCTGTCGTTGTTTCCGTAATCGTTACCAATACATATCCATCATTCGACATCTCATTAGCTTTTTCTTCGATTTTTGGACATATTCTCTGCTTTCGGTGAATACTCAATCACAACTGTTTATATATTTCTTTTACCTCCATAGGTTTAATAATAAATTTATAATAAAGCCATACTTCTTATACCATTTACATTAGCTTACATGCTCACCAAGATCAATTATTGCGTAAGCGTTAAAGATATCCAC
>FR878744.1 GCA_000434395.1 Clostridium sp. CAG:568
CGTGCACTAGAGAGTTTTAATTAAATAACACATAATCATATTTGATATATTTCTATGCAAATTTAATTTTTAGCAAGGGTATTGAAAGCGGATTACAAAACATTATTTAAAAACAATGTTTATTATCTTAACCCGGAAAGAGACCTAAAGTTCCTTTCTAAGGAAAAAACAAACCATCGGAGGATATTATGAAATTTTCCAAGAGAAAGATGATGATGTGTGCCGCTTTATTGCCTGTACTTTTTAGCCTTGTCGGTTGCAAAAAAGATCCTAACCAGATCGACGTTGTCTTCGTTCCTTCCAGAGATGCTACCGCCCTCGGTGAATCTGCTAAAAAACTCGAGCCTGTTCTCGATAAGATCATGAAAGACAACAATTTGCCTTATTTTTTCAAGATTAGTACTTCTACTACCTATCCTGCAGCCGGTACTGCTTTAATGAACTCACAAGCTGATGTAGGTTTCCTTACTGGAACTTCATATGCTCAAATGACTGTTGACCACCCTGGAAGTGTCGAAGTTCTTTTGACAGCTGAGAGAAGTGGATTCAAGGTCCAAACCACTGATTACAAGAATCCTAACAACACCGAAGAAGGACGTCATAAACAAGTCCAAGCCATGAATGGTGAGATCGACAATTATGAGTATCTTGCTGAGCAAGACACTGTCAATGTCGCTAACTCCTACAACTCTATCCTTATTTCTAACAGAAATCACAAGGAAAATGGTGTTGCTACTGAAATCAAGTACGTCGATGATTTGATTGGAAAGCAAATCGGAATCCAAAACAATACTTCTGGTGCTGGATACAACTATCCTAAGCTCTTCCTCGCTAACATGAAGAATGAAGCTAGTAGAAAGATCTGGTTCAGACCTGATTCACAATATCTCAACAACGATTACATCAAAGAACACGGACTCACAATCGTTTCTGGAGAACCTGATGCTTCTAAGGGTGAAATCAAGGGTGTCGAAATCAAAGGTTACGATGCTGCTTTTACCGAAGTTATGAACGAGAATTCTAACTTTGCTGGAGTTTGGGGATTCATGGATATTCGTTATTCCAACGGATACAACAAAACTGATGGAAAATACAAAGATGACAAGAGTGTCTTCACCAACACCTACACAGTCGCTATGACTGATCCTATCTTCAACGATACAATCTCTGTCCGTTCCGGACTTGAGCAAGGAAAGAAAGACGCCGTCAAGTTAGCCTTCAAGACCGCTGTCAAGCAAGGTGATGTCAAGACTGATGGAACTGGTGCTAACATTATCTACAACATCTACTCGCACACTGGATATTCCGATGGAGTCGATGCCAACTACGAAAACGAAAGAACTATTTACAGAAACAACAAGTAATTAGTTCTATTCAAATAGTCTTAACCACCGGCCAAATGGCTTGGTGGTTTCTTTTGGAAAGGAAAGTATATGATCGAGTTTAAAAACGTAAAGAAAGTCTATCCCGATGGTTTAGTAGCTTTAAAAAACATAAATCTGACTATCAATGATGGTGACTTCGTGTCTATCATCGGATTGTCCGGTGCTGGAAAATCAACTTTGCTTAGAACAATAAACAAAATGCACGATATCCAAGAAGGACAAATCTTAGTGGATGTCAACGATGATAAAAAGGAGCTCAACACAAATTACGAAGCAGAGCTACAGGCTTATAAAGAAAATGAGAAGAGACTTCCTGAATTGAGCAAAAAGCTCAAAGAAGCTGAAACTAACAAAAACGAAGAAGAAGCTATTAAACTTAGAAAAGAAATACTCGGAGTCAAGACTGCAATCGCTCCTTCTAAATACATCATCAAGAAGATTCCTGTCAAGATGGATGTATCAAAGGTAAAAGGAAAAGAATTGAGATTGTTGAGAAGAAACATCGGAATGATCTTCCAGTCTTTCAACTTGGTCAAGAGATCATCCGTATATAAAAATGTCCTCTCAGGAAGAATTGGATACCACAACTGGATAGAAACCATTTGTGGAATCTATACCAAGAGAGAAAAGATGCTAGCTCTTCAATCTATCGATTCTTTAGGAATTTTAAGTAAATCATATGTCAGAGCTGATAACCTTTCCGGTGGTCAACAGCAACGTGTTGCACTAGCAAGAGCTTTAACTCAAGAGCCATCTCTCATTTTGGCAGATGAACCAGTCGCCTCACTCGATCCTATCACTACTATTTCAGTCATGAACGATTTCAAGAAGATCAACAAAGAAAAAGGAATCACAATCGTAGCCAACATGCACCACGTCGACTTGGCTTTGAAGTATTCCAATAGAATCATCGGAATCAAAGCCGGTGAAATAGTCTTCGATGGAACACCAGATCAAATAAATGATGAAGTCCTACAAAAGATATATGGAAGAGCCTTGGAAAGAGGTGAAAACCTCGGAGGTGTAGATAATGACTAATACAGCTCCTATCCAAGAGAAGGAGAAGAGGTTTCATTTAATAAAAGAGCCAGATCCTTACGGAAAATGGTCTTTCATAAATAAACTATTCTTTTCAAAGAAAGTAGTTTCCTTATCAGCAGATGGCTCTGCGGATAAAGTTATCGTAAAGAAAAGAAGTTTAGGGTTGATTTGGTTTCTTCTTTTCGTAGCCATATTCGTAGTTTGCATTTCTTTATTCATAACATTTCCGTCAAATCCAAATCTAAGTAATTTGTTCTATATCATCGAACAAATGTTCAAACCCTGCTACAAATTCTCCACATATGGAGAATACTTCAATTACATGTGGACTACAGCAATTCCAGAATTAGGAAACACAATTGCAATGGTCTTCGTAGCAACAGTTATAGGATGCATAATATCCATTCCATTATTTATGCTATCCTCCAAGAATGTTGTAAAAACACCTTGGATTTATGCACCTGTCAGATTCATCTTGGATATTATTAGAACTATTCCTACATTTGCACTAGCTATGATCATGGTCGCAATTGTCGGATACAACAACACTGCAGGTATCATTTCAATGATATTCTTCACTGCCGGAATCATGTATAAGATGGAATACGAGTTCTGTGATACTAGAGATATGGCACCTTACGAAGCAGCCTTATCAGTCGGTTCGAACAAAATTCAAGCCTTCTCAAATGGACTTTGGCCTCAGATCTTGCCAAACTTCTTGTCGAACTGTCTATACACCTTCGAAATATCGATCAGAGCTTCCATCATCTTAGGTTATGTCGGTGCTGGTGGTATAGGAAAGTTGCTGTCCGATGCATCTGACATGATGTATTGGGACGAAGTCGGTGCAGTAGTTATTCCAATTTTTGTAGTCACCTTGGTACTTCAATTAGTTTCTAGCTACGTTAGAAGAAAGGTTCAGTAATTATGGAAAAGAAAGAAAATAAAAAGCAATCTGAGCCAAAGAAGTTTTCACTCTATAACTGGTACTACAGATTAGAGCATAGAAAGAACTTCCAATACGATTCAGCTAAACAGGCCTATGTCTTTAGACCTAAGATGTGGATTCCTAACACAATCACTGCTTTGGTCTTCTTAGCCTTGATGATCTATTGTATTATTTCAACTCAATTTGGATCAAACACTAGCCAAGCTAACCCTGACAGACTATCTGAGATATTCACCGGAATCTTTGTTCCTGACTTTTCATATATATTCGGATATGGTTCATTTACATTTAAAAACAGTGCTATATACGAAGCTTTGCAAACATTCTCCATTGCTTTGATAGGTACGACATTTGGATCTATTTTATCTCTTCCATTTGGATTCTTAGCTTCCAGAAAGATGGTTGGAAAATGGTGTCATATCTCAGAAGTGTTGTTGATATGCATTAGAACAATCCCTGAAATCATCTTGGGTTATGTCATGATTGCTGGATTAGGATTCAGCTCCTTCTCAGGAATTATGGTTTTCTCATTCCACTCGATTGGAATGATTGGAAAACTATATTCTGAACAATTGGATGAACTTGAGACCCAACCTTTGGAAGCATTGGACGCATGTGGTGGAACTTTCACAGCTAAGTTAAAAGTTGGAATCATTCCAAATGTAGCACCTAACTTCCTCTCCGTCATCTTGTATAGATTTGATTTGAACCTTAGAACAGCCGCTATGTTAGGTATGGTTTGTGGTGATGAAGCCGGATTGGGTTATTGGATTTCTAGCTTTTCACAAAACGGACACTGGCCTCAATTCGGTGGTGCTTTATGGTTATGTATCATCATGATCATCTTAGTCGATTACTTCTCCTCTTACCTTAGAAAGAAACTTGTCTAATTAGATAAACAAAAAAAAAGCAGCCATTACGGCACCCTCCATAAGGAAGATGCCCAAGGCTGCTTTTGCAACTCCATTCAATATTTTTCCGAAACGGTGTAGCCTTTACGGTTACGCCGTTTTTGTTTTCTTACGCTCCGCAATAAATTTCTGGAGCGATTCTTCCATTTCTTCCAGTGTCAGTTTGTCGAGAATCCCAACGCCTCTATAATGAATGTCCACAATTTGGATACACTGTACTTTTTCTACGATGTTCTCTTTTCCTCATCATCAAAGAATGCTCTTACTGTGTATGTCGTGCCGTTGATTTCTTTGAGAAAATGCAGTGGCTGGACGTAGGTGGTTCTGCGAAACCACGCAATGCGATCCTCTCGGGGCAGCGCCACGAGGTCATTTTGTGGATAATCCCAAGCCCTTACTATTTCTGCGATGGATGCTGAAAGTCGCAGATAGATTATCCGTGAATTGCTTTAATCCATGTCCGAATTTCTTTCTCCGGAGTACGGAGCGTGGATTCATCGAACCGCACACTAAGGCCTGGTTTCACAATCGAGCCTTTGCAGGCTTTTTCAAAATCCTTCAGCGTATGTCCCAGCCAACCGCCGTTGGTGGCAAACGGATAAACGATTTTTCCGGTCAGGTCAGTCTGCTTCAGAAAACTGTGCATGGCGGGTGCAAAGGTGTACCACCAGACAGGAGAACCCAGAATAATAGTGTTATAAGCCTTCCAGTCAATGTGCAGCGGTTTCAGTTCTGGGCAATAGCCCTTGGCATTCTCACGCTGTCCCTGATTGACAACTGTATCATAATCGCCATCGTAGGGAACAACCGTATCCAAGCGGACAATATCCCCGCCAATTTCCTTTTGAATCATCTCGGCAATGCGCTTTGTGTTGCCAGCGTAGGAGTAATACAACCTAAACTTTTCATGATTTATA
>FR878745.1 GCA_000434395.1 Clostridium sp. CAG:568
TTGGTTGGGAAAGTATTACTTAATCATATAGTTGTCAATGTATTCACATATGTGTAGTTTTGTTCCTTTTACCATTTTCATATCTCCATTTTGAATTTTGTTAGTTTTTATCAATTAAAATTTTATTTTAAAATCAATTACTAATAAAGCAATTTTTTTGGTTTATAATTCGGTAATTTGTAAAGAAGTGAAGAAAAATAGGAAAGAAAATTATAACTTTGAGAAAAACTAAGTAAAAACTTTTGTTTTTTATAGAATTTTGTGTAAACGCTTTTATCAACTTTCTATTGAAATAATAAATCATATTAAATATATTTTCACTGTTGAAAAACTGTTGGATAGAGGCGCGATTTGTTAAAAGTAATCGAGATAGGAGGCATCCGTTATGCTCGATGAAAGGAGCAGTCGCCGAAACCTTGAACTTTGCGAATTCAAGGATTGGGCCATGGAAATAAGATTCCAATGGACTCTTTGCTTTCAAAGCATTGGAGCTATCGATGTTTCCTTTTATTGAGATTAGTAAAGGCTGCATCGATGGGATGCAGTCTTTTTTCAATAAAAGGAGCTTTTTTATGGATAGGTTTAAAAAGAAAATTTTAGCCTTTTTTAGCATGTTTTTTGTTCTTTTTGGTCTTCTGACTAGTTGTGCGACCAATGAAGACAAATTTACTTTAGTTGTTGGTATGGAAGCTGCTTATCCTCCATTTAATTGGACAGAGAATCAAAAGACAGATGAGAATGTCCAAATAAAAGGAAAGAATAATGAATATGCAGCTGGATACGATATTAAGGTTGCCAAATTCATCGCAGATGATAATAATTGGAATTTGGAAATAGTAGCTATGGAATGGGATTCTTTGATTCCTTCTCTTCAATCGGGTACTATCAATGCAATTTGTGCTGGTATGAGTAATACAGAAGAAAGAAGACAGTCTATAGATTTCTCGGATCCTTATTATGATTCAACTTTGTATTTAGTCACAAGGAAGAATGATACTAGATTTGACTCTCAAACCAACTTTGATTTTCAAAACGATTTGAATGGTGTCAAACTAGTTACTCAATCAGGAACATTTGAAGATGATATAGCTCAAGATTGGGCAAATGATTTTGGAGCTAAATATATAAGTGGAACAAACGATTATTCTGGTGCCTTTCTTCAGGTTTCTCAAGGTTTGGCTGATGCGGTTATTTGTGAATATCCTGTCGCTCAATCAACAGTCAATGCTACACCTTCATTGATGATGGTTCCATTCGATAATAGTCTATTGGATCAAAAGTATGTCGAACAAACTAGAATCTCAATCGGAATTAAAAAGGGGAGTGAAAACTCTGGATTGAAAGATAAGATCAACGCTTCACTGGCAAAACTTTCTACAGATCAAAGAAATAATTGGATGAATGCTGCAGTTACTGCACAAGAGAGTGAAAACGATGAAGTTCCATCTATGTGGTCACAAATATCACAACTTTTAAATAATTATGGTGTGACTTTTGGATATGGTATCTTAAACACTTTGCTATTAGCAATTGTAGGAACTGTTGTCGGATTGATTATTGGTATCCTAGTAAGTCAGGTTAGAAATTGGAAATCATCAAAGAGAGACAATGCTTTTGTTCGTAGCTTGAAATGGTTATGCAGAGCTATATCTGCGATTTATGTAACAGTATTTAGAGGAACTCCTATGATGGTTCAAGCCATGATTTTATTTTCGGCATCATCTATTTGGACTGGACTTGTAGTACCCGGTGGAGCTGGAAACGTCCTCAATGGTTATATGCTTTGCGGCATGATCATTATTTGTATCAATACAGGAGCTTATATGACAGAAAATGTCAGATCAGGTATGAATGGTGTGGATAAAGGTCAATGTGAAGCTGCGGCAAGTTTAGGTATAGGAAATCAAAGAACATTGTGGAGTATTACATTACCTCAAGCCTTGAGGAATTCATTGCCTAGTATTGGAAATGAATTTATCGTTAATATCAAGGATTCATCAGTTTTAAATGTTATAGGTTTGACTGAGTTATATAGATCAGTTTCTATAGCGACAAAGACTAATTATTTCACTGTGGCCGGTTATGTAATCATCGCCGCAATTTATTTAATATTGACAGTACTATTCTCCATAATTCTTCAATTGGTAGATAATAAACTAAACATTCCAGATAAGGTTAATTGGTTTGGAATTCGTCGAACTACAATTGACGCAATAAGAAATTTCTTTAAACGTTTAGGAAAAAATGAGGAAAAAGTGCAAGTAGTTGAAACGCAAAAGGAAATAAAAAATGTTGGAGAAAAGCCTTTGGTAGATATTGAAGCTTTGAAGCAAGCTCAAAGAGAGGAGGCAAAAAATGACCTCAACTAACGAAATGCCAATTTTAGCAGTAAGGAATTTATCGAAAAGATTTGATGATTTGCAAGTTCTTAACAACGTGT
Source organism: Clostridium sp. CAG:568 (assembly GCA_000434395.1). Lineage (GTDB taxonomy): Bacteria > Bacillota_I > Bacilli_A > RFN20 > CAG-288 > CAG-568. The sequence goes on from FR878745.1 coordinate 2,441, forward strand.
CATTAGATGTTTATCCCAAGGATGTTATTGCTGTTTTAGGTCAATCCGGAGGAGGTAAATCAACTTTCCTTAGATGTTTGAATCTGTTGGAAGAACCGGATGATGGAAGTATTTATTTTCACGGCTATGACTTGGTACATGATAAGTTAAAACTTAATAAGCTAAGAGCAAAGATGGGAATGGTTTTCCAATCGTTCAATTTGTTCAACAACATGAATGTTCTCGAAAATGTTATGTACGCACAAATAAATGTATTGCATAGAACACGTGAAGAAGCTTTGAAAAGAGCACAGCAAGCTTTGGACGAAGTCGGATTATTGGATCATGCTGACTATAGAGTGAACAACTTGTCTGGTGGACAGAAGCAAAGAGTTGCTATCGCGAGATCCTTGGTCATGGATCCAGACATAATGCTATTTGACGAACCTACTTCTGCTTTGGACCCTATGATGGTTGGAGAAGTTTTAAAAGTAATGCAAAGACTTGCCAAGAACGGAATGACTATGATTGTCGTGACCCACGAAATGTCATTTGCAAAGAATGTTTCAAATAGAATAGTCTTCTTCGATGGCGGAAAAATAGTTGAAGAAAGCTCAAATCCTATAGAGTTTTTTAGTTCACCTAAAACTGAACAAGCCAGAAAATTCTTAGGGACCGAAAAATAAATAAAATTGTATAAAAGGAATTGTGTTGGAAATAAAAATGATGCTAGATTATGCCTAGCATCATTTTTATAATCAAATAAGTTGTTTATTTGATTATATGATTTATTTCATTTATTATTGAGTTGGTGTCGAGTTTATTTTTAATTAATTCTTGCTCAATATTATATCCATCGATAAATTTCTTTTCTATTCCGTGTACTGAAACTTTGACATCGCTCATTGAATAGAATCTAGCTATTTTTTCACCATATCCACCATCGATTTGGCTGTCTTCTAATGTTATGACGTATTGATGATCTTTTTTCAAAGATTCTAACAAGCTTTGATCTAATCCAGTCAAGAAGATTGGGTTGATAATTGTTAAATCGATTCCTTTTTCTTTGAAATGGTCATAAACTTTCAAAGCAATTTCCATCATATTTCCTACAGCGATAATTGCTACTTTAGCCCCTTGATGAACCACTTTTGATTTGTTTTCGATTGAATAGTCTGTCGTATCTTTAATTCCAGTTGATATTAGCTTTGCTGGAACTCTTATCGCCAAAGGATGTTTCTTGTGATAAACAGCATATTCCAACATGGCCAAGTATTCTTCTTTTGAATATGGGGCTAGGTAAATCATATTTGGAATATTTATTATGAAAGGTATATCGAATGTTCCTAAATGTGTGACATCGCTATTTCCAAATATCGAAGAGCCAAAAACTAAGAATGTTACCTGATTGTCATTGATACAAACATCTTGTGAAATCTGATCATAAGTTCTTTGCATGAAAGAAGCACAAGTCGGATATATGGCAATTCCACCTCTTTTTACTATTCCACTAGCCATAGCTGTTGCGTTTTCTTCTGCTATATCGTCATCTACAAACTGGTTTCCTAGTTCTTTTCTTCTATCAGGATAGGCGTTTATTACTGATGGAACTGCAGAATTTAGAATAACGATTCTTTTATCTTCTGATACTTTCTTTGAAAGATAATCATATGTCAGTTCTCCATAGCTTTGCTTTGGCAGATCGATTGATATTTTTCCAGTGTTTAAATCAAAAGGGAAAGACCAGTGGAATCTCTCTTTATTTTCTTCCGCATATTTATATCCATAGCCTTTGATAGTATGTATATGAACTACGATTGGATGATCGATGTCTTTTACTTTCTTAAAAGCGTCAATCAAAGATTCGATGTCGTTTCCTTTTTCGACATAAATATAATCCCAACCCAATGACTTGAAATAATTATTCTCACAAGTGCCATTGGACTCTCTGAGATCCTTTAAATTCTTATATAGTCCACCATGATTTTCGGCTATAGACATTTCGTTATCATTCACAACCACGATGAAATTAGAACCCATCTCACCGGCGTAATCAAATCCTTCGAATGCTTCTCCACCACTTAAGGAACCATCACCAATAATTGCGACGATATTTTCCTTGCCACCTAATTGATTTCTAGCTTTTACAAGACCACTCGCTAGAGAAATCGATGTAGAAGTATGACCTATAGTGAACAAGTCATGCTCGCTTTCTAAAGGAGAAGAAAAACCTGTTACTTTGTCATAATCCTCTTCATTGATAAACGAAGATTTTCTACCTGTCAATATCTTATGTGTGTATGATTGATGAGAAACATCGAAAACAAACTTATCGATAGGTGAATTAAAGACATAATGTAACGCAATAGTCATTTCTACATCGCCTAAATTAGGTCCTACATGTCCGCCATGTATAGATAATTTCTTTAAAAGAACTTTTCTTATTTCTTTTGCTAATGTATTAAGTTCATCAATATTTAAATTCTTAATATCTTTTGGCGAATTTATATTTTCTAGATACATTTTAAAAATCCTCACTATTTTTTGATTTTACACTATTCATAATGAAAAATGTACAAACAAAAAAGCAATGCCTAAGCATTGCTATGGTTTTCATGGTGGCGGGAGAAGGAATCGAACCTCCGACCTCCAGGTTATGGGCCTGGCAAGCTACCTCTGCTCTACCCCGCGATAAATATTGCTATCTTGAATAGCTGCACTATAATATCACATAAATTCTTAAAAAGAAAGGATTTTTTATGAAAGGATTAATAATTATCAATTCTTTCACCTCTTCTCCCGCTATTTCCTACAAAGCATGGAGATTGATGAGTGAATTTAGGCTTAAAGGAATAGAATGTGATGTAGTCAAAACAGTCGATTTACCTGTTATATATAAAAATGGGATAGAAACGATTCCTGATATCGATGAATGGGGATTTTGTGTATATTTAGATAAGGATAAATACTTAATTGATGCCATAGCGAAAAGAATGCCAGTATTCAACTCGGGAAAATCTACTTTTTTATGTGATGATAAGATGGTTACTTTCCAAGCTTTAAGAAATTCAGGTATTAGAACTCCGCTGACTATTCCAGCACCTCTTTGTTATTCTCAATCACCAGATCAAGGATCTATCGATTTGTTTTTGGATATAGTCGAAAAGGAACTTGGATACCCTATGATTTGTAAAGAATCATACGGGTCTTTAGGTAAACAAGTATATCTAATTAAAAATAGAGAAGAATTAGAACTAAAGAATAAAGAATTGATTAATGTAACGCATCTCTTTCAAAAGTTTTATAGTGAATCTCAAGGCCGTGATTATAGAGTTCTGACTATCGGTGGTAAAGTTGTTGCAAGTATGGAAAGAATCAATGATCACGACTTCAGATCAAATATAGCTGAAGGTGGTGTTGGTAAACCTGTCACATTATCACCTGAATTTATTGAAATGGCGGAAAGAGTATCTAATATTCTTGGATTAGATTATGGTGGTATAGATTTAATTAAGGCTAATGATGGTAAACCAGTATTTATAGAGGCGAATTCCAATTGCTTTTTCTCAGAAATAGAGAAAGTAACTAAAATAAATATCACTAAAATATTGGTAGAACATATAATCTCTAGATTGAAGGATATGAATTTGATTTAATAAAAAATAGTAGGAAAAAATAAATATGGAAATTGAATTAGACAAGATAAAAGTATTGGCTTTTGATTGTGATGGAACTTTGATGAATACAGTTCCAGATTATTTATATGCGATGAATTTAGCTATGGGGCATTATTCATTGCCTATAATAAATGAGAAGGAAGCTTATTCTTTTTTAGGTAATGGAACCGACTATTTTTTAACCTGTGCTATGAGAGGCCAAAAGATGGATCAATTTAAAGAAATTAAAGAATATTATTTATCGAAGTATTCTAATCATTTCTTTGTGAATACTATCATTTATCCTTATATAGAGGAATTTCTTTTCAAAGCCAAGAAAAAAGGATATAAATTGGCCGTCTGTTCTAATAAACCTGAATTTGTATTGAAGAAGCTAATAAAAGCCGCTTTCCCATCTATTGATTTTGATTTTGTCGGTGGTCAAGTCGGACCTATAAGAAAGCCAAATCCGTTGCTATTAAATCAAGTTGCTGATACTTTAAAATGCTCTAAAAATGAAATTGCATACTTCGGTGATACAGAAGTTGATGCTGAATTTGCAAAAAATGCTTTCGTTAACAACTTATTTATAGTAACATATGGTTTTAGAGATAAAAAGTATTTGATGGAAGTTACAAATCCAATCGAATTTTTCGATGATGTGCCATCAATAGAAAAGTACTTTAAACTCTAATCTAAAGAAAGAAGGGCCTTATGTTACTTTTAATCGGAGCTTCAGCATCTGGAAAAACAGAGACTGCTAAATATTTGATGGAACATTTTAACATCAAGAAAATAATAACTTGCACTACAAGAGCACCTAGAGCAAATGAAGTCAATGATGTGGATTATCATTTTTTGAGTGTTGAAGAGTTTCAAAGAAGAAAAGATGCCGGTTTATTTTTAGAGACTGCAAATTATGCTGGAAACTGGTATGGTACTTTAAAAGCAGATGTCGGAGAAAACAAAGTTGCCTGTGCAGATCCTATTGGTGCTCATTCATATAGAGACTATATGGGAAAAGATTTATTCTGTGTCTACCTCGATGCTTCGGAAGAGATGAGAAAGAAAAGAATGATAGAGAAACGAAAAGATAATCTCTTGAATGTGGAAGCCAGATTGACTAAAGATAAAGTATTATTTGATCAGTCAGTTAAAGACTTGGCTGATGTGGTGTTGGATACTGATCCCATGTCAGTCGAACAATGTGCCGTTGCAGTATATGATGCTTATCTGAAGTGGAAAAATAATAGAAATAACTAATAAAAAACTCGATCAACTGATCGAGTTTTTAGTTTAGTCTTTTACCCAGGTGTAACGAGTCATAGGCTCATTTGCGAGCTCGTTATATAACTCATCATAAGCCTCGATGTTGTAGATGTCATCTAAAGGCTTGAATCTATCGCCTTTAAAATTGAAGATATAACCTAAGTTATCATAGGCTTCCAATTCATTTCTAAGAGCTTCAGCTTTAGCTTTGGAAGATACGGTTACAGCATCAGCTAATGTCAAACCTGTCTTTAGAATATTCAATTGGTTATTTTGTCTTACGATTCCATCGTTATACAAAGAGAAATTGAATCTTGTCAAATCCCATAATCTCGTTTTCTCCAAGGCACATTGGAAGTAAGGCTCGTTTACAGTGTAGACGACACGCATCCAAGGATACCTTCCTCTTAACATATAAGGGAGAAATCCTGTTTCCCAATCGAAAGCATGGACGATATCGAATCTAATAGACTTCTTTTCTTGGTCTTCAATGAATTGTCTCACAGCAAATGAAAATGCAGTGAATCTATAAGGGTCATCCAAGTATCCATACATTTTATCGCGGCCGAAATAGTAAGGAATATCTAATAAATAATAAGTAACTCCATTGAAATAAGCCTGTAAAACATTGCATTCAGCTTGGCTATAAGGAGCTGATAATTGGAATGAGTATATGTATTTGAGTTGCCCTTTGAATTCATCCATGTATTGCTTATAACCAGGAATCACTACTGCGACAAAATGATTTTCGGGTTGTTTTGCAATCTTTGTCGCTAAATTTGTGACTTTTGCAGCTAAGTCTCCATTTGGAGCAAAAGGGGTGGCTTCACTTGAGACAAATAAGATTGGAAGTGAATGTTTTATATCTTTTTCTTTGTTTTCTAACATATGTTTTCCTCCGTGTTATTTAACTGAATCGTGTTCGACATCTTCTACTTTAGTCTTATCGTTTTTGCCTATTCTATCTACGACCATAGGAGTCTCCTTTGGCAGTATCGAGAATGAACGAGTGATTTCAAGCAATGATTGATAAACTGTATTGATTGCTTCACATTGTGTTTCGAGCAATCTATCATCTAGTTTATCTTTCAAGGGTCGTAAGAAATTGAATTTTGTTTCTGCTAGGAATATTGACAAAGTGTTGTTATTAGACGTTATGAGGATACCACTTTTTGTTAAAGCATGTATCTTAGTTAACTCATTTACCATGTTTTCTTCTAACAAATTAGCAAATTCTTGATTTTTCAAATCGGTGCAGGCTATGAAAGGAACATTCTTTGGATTACTCGACAATCCATAAGTGGAAATTTTTTTGCCGTTATGAACTTTGTAAGGAGTGATTCCATAAGATCTAAATTGAACATAGCCAATGGATTTTGGTTGTGATAATTGAGTAACAAAGATCACACCGTTTTTTCTTTTTCCATCTTCTACATATTCGATTTGTTGGATGTCATAACTCATGACATCTGATGCCATGGTGATGAAATATTTCTTATTGACGTTTTTCAGCGCTATTTGCTTATAGAGCTCTTGGTCATTGGAGGTATCGGTAGAATCAATTTTTATTGAATCCAATCCTATCTCTTCTTTTACCATTGCTTTTAAACTTCTAGATTCAATTTCATTGGATTTCTTTTCATTCTTTTTCAAGAAGAATCTAGAGAATACTATTGCAGCAAAAATTGCTAACAGAATAACCCCGATTAAAATTAACCATCTTCCCAACATTCCTTCTATTTTAAAATCGAAGGATAGTGCTTTAGATGTATCAAAATATGGGAAATTTTTCAAAGCTTCAAATGCAGGTGAAATTTTGTCTCCATATCCTTCTCCTAGAATTGCTAAAACAATCCAAATGATATAAAGGACTACCACCACTAATCCACAACCGATTCCGCCCCAAATAGAGCTCTTGTAAAGCTTTTGTCTAAATTCTATAAGTTCTATTGTAGAATGGGCTGTCTTTTTATCTTTTTTAGCCATTTTCTAATCCTTTCAACAATATTAACGCGAACTTCAATACCAACAAATTATATACTTTATTGACTAATTGCTTAACATTAATATTAATATTAAACTTAAAAAACCACAAACTTTATTTATTACTTAGAGTTTATACTAAATAGAAATGAATAAGAGTAATAGAAAATTCCCTCAAGTAAAAGAACTTAGCAGAAGAAAGAAAGCGAAGAAATATAAGAGGGTAAACCCAAAAACTAGAAGTGAAAGAAAGGTGGAAGTTAAGCACCTCATTTTGAATAAGCCAGAAAAGAAGTTGACTGAAGATGATCTCACCGGAATGATGAAAATAAGGTATCTTCTCGGTAAGATTTTTGAGACTGTTCAATATTTGGAATATAACTTGTCTTTGCTTTTAAGATATTCCATGATTTATAGAGAAATGAAGAAGAATTCGACTTCTTTAAATGAAATTAAAATTAAAAGTATTTCTTCTAGAGTTGATAAACAATTAAAGGATGCTAAAGTCGATTTTCAAACTTTTGGTAATTTAATCTCTACTTTGAGTGAAAATAATGTTTTGGAGAAGAAAGATTTAGATGAACTAGAAGATCTTCTTCAAACCAGAAATACATTAGCCCATCAATATTTTAAAAAGAACAAATTTGAAGAGCAAGAAAACAATAAAGCCTTCCTCGATGGTCAATCTAACTACTTACTCCATATACAAAACAGAGTTAAGAATTTGAACGATCGAATTTGCTCTCAACTCAACTTTTTGGCTTTGCAAATAGCAAAGATTAAATAATTATCTTTCTTTCTTATTGTTTGAAGTTTAAAATAATAAGGCATTTTTAGGAGGCTTTTATGTCTGTTACTAAGAAAATCAAGATTTTTGATACTGCAGCTGGAAAAGTGGTCGATTTAGTGGTTCAAAAGAAAGATGAATTTTCGATGTATTACTGTGGACCTACAGTTTATAACTATGTTCATTTAGGAAACATGAGACCAGTTGTAGTCTTTGATGTCTTCAGTAGACTTTTAAAAGAGGTCGGATATTCTATAAAGGTTGTTTCTAACTATACTGATATAGATGACAAGATTATCAACGAAGCTTTAAAAGAAGGGAAGACTGAAAAAGAGTTGACTGATTTCTATATCCAAGCTTATGAAGATTGTTTGGACAAATTGAATCTTATGCCGTTGTTTGATCATCCAAGAGTTTCTAATTGGATGACTAGAATCGGTGATTTCATAAAAGTCTTAATGAATAAAGGATTCGCTTATCAAGTCGGAGGCGATGTTTACTTTAGAGTAGGAAATGTTGCCGATTATGGTTCTCTTTCAAAGACAGTCTTAGAAAACAACCAAGCTGGAAGTAGAATTGATGTAAACACTAATAAAGAAAATCCAGGTGATTTCGCTTTGTGGAAAGTGACTGATGATCAAGGAATTAAGTTCGATTCTCCTTTTGGAAAAGGAAGACCTGGATGGCATACTGAATGTGTAGTGATGATAAAGTCTGTGTTCAATCAACCCATGGTCGATGTTCATGGCGGTGGATTCGACTTGAAATTCCCTCATCACGAAAACGAAAGAGCTCAATCTATTGCATATGATGGAACTCCATTAGCTAAGTATTGGATGCATGTCGGATTTTTGACAGCGGCTGGCGGGGTTAAGATGTCGAAGAGTCTAGGAAATGTTGTTCTGGCTAAAGACTTTTTGGCTAAATATTCAGGAAATGTCATGAGATTGTTCTTCTATCAATCTCATTATCGTGCTCCTATCGCTTTTTCTGAGGAAGCAATACAGAAAGCTTTGAATGATGAAGCAAAATATAGAAGTACAATACAAAAATTGAATTATAGATTGCAAAGATATTATCCTAATTTTCAAACTACATTGGATGATGATATCGTAAATAAATTTGTCGATTGTTTAAGCGATGATTTAAATATCGCAAATGCAATTACAGTGTTGGAAGGCGAAATCAAAGGTGCTTTAAGTTTATTGAGAAGACCGATTCCAGATGAAGCACAATTGTCTAAAGTGTTTGGTACTCTTTTAAAGCTGTATGATTTGTTGGGATTGAAATTTGATCTTCCAAAATTGACCGATGAAGATTTGGAACTCTTGAAGAAGTACGATAAAGCTAAGGAACAAAAAGATTTTGCTACATCAGATATCCTTCGCAAGGAATTGATGGATAAAAATCTTCTATAAGGATTTCCCATGAAATATTGTTCTTTTAATGTAAATAGCATCCGCGCTATCCAAGAAAAGATGGATTTAAAAGAAGTCTTTTCAAAGCTAGCTTTGGATGTGATTGGAATCGAAGAGACCAAGATGTCCACCGATGATCCGGATAAATTTCCTTTGAAGATGGATGGTTATCATTTCTATGAGACAATTTCTAAAGTAAAGAAAGGTTATTCGGGAGTTGCCGTCTTTTCTAAAGAAGAGCCATTAAGCGTTCATTATGGTTTAATCGATGGTAAATACGATGAAGAAGGTAGAGCGATAACTTTAGAATTTGAGGATTTGTATTTTGTTTGTCTATATGTTCCAAATTCTGGCGAGGGGTTAAAACGCTTGCCTTTTAGAATGGAATTCCAAAAAGATTTAGAAAGATATTTGGCCTTTCTTCAAGCAAAGAAACCTGTAGTTCTAACAGGTGATTTAAATGTTGCAAAAGAAGATATAGATATAAAGAACCCAGCATCTAATCATCAAAATGCAGGTTTTACTGATGAGGAAAGAGAGGCGATGAGACATCTTCTCTCTTCTTGTGATATGGTCGATACTTTCAGATTGCTTCATCCCGATGAAGTGAAATATTCATGGTGGTCTTATAGATTTAAGGCTAGAGAAAGAAATGCTGGATGGAGAATAGACTATTTCTTAGTTTCTTCTTGCTTAAAAGATAAAGTAAAGGAATCTGAAATTTTAAATGATGTGATGGGTAGCGATCATTGCCCAGTCACTTTGGAGCTATTATGAAAATTGAATTTGATAAAAAAGCTGAAGATTTATTTGAAAAGATTTGTCTTAGAAGAGACGATTCTTTGACCGCCTCTGATTTCTACAACGCATTTCTTCAAGAAAATTATGCTGACTTGACTTCATTAGATTTAAAAACTATGTCAAAAGAGAATGGAATATCTCTTTCACAAGCCTATTTTTCTTCCTTACTTCAGGATATAGGTGCCACAATTTCTGATTTAGGTACTTCTTTGAGGAATAATAGATTGGAAATTGTGCATGAATTGGATTCTAAGACATATTCATGCAATGCTTATTTAAAGAATGTTAATCCTTTAAAAGCTAAACAAGGCAGTTTATCTTTGATAAAAAACACTTTCTTGCCATATGAAGGTTTTATTTATAAGGATGTTGAAGCTTCTAAAGAAGACTATTATTCTGAAATTAATCATCTAGGTTTCTTCTCTCAAGCTTTTGATTATTTAGAGTTGGTCGATAAAGAAAGAATTTGGATGAGTATCACTCCTTATGAGATTGAGACGATGAAATCTTCTATCGCTAAGGCAAAAGGTAAAGTTGTGACCTTCGGATTGGGATTGGGTTATTTCGCCTATATGTGTCTTCAAAAAGAAGATGTTGATGAAGTAACTGTTATTGATAATAATGAAACGATTATCAATCTTTTCAATAAGAATATTTATCCTTTCTTCAATCATAAAAATAAGTTTAATATTATTAAAGCTGATGCTTATTCATTCTTGAAATCTAAGGATATTCAAAAATATGATTATTTGTTCATCGATCTTTATCATGACGAAAATGACGGACTTCCTTTCTATTTGAATATGAAGAAAGAGATTCCATCTTCCTTAAATTATGATTTTTGGATTGAAAATTCATTTATTGTGTATATCAGAAGAATAATGATTGCTTTGATTGAAGAATGCTTGGATGGCTCTAAGGATTCGGATTATTTAAATCCAAAATCAATCGAGGACAAATTGTTCAGTGGAATTTATGATTTGACTAAAGATGTTGAATTGAAAGACAGTGATAGTTTGCTCGAATTCTTGTCCGATGATAACATCAGAAATATTGCTAAAAAGTGGTCTTTAGCCATGTAAGCCTTTCCAGAAAAATGCTATAAAACCTCAATTTTATTCGATTTTCATTGCTTACATTTTATGAAAATGGTTGACACTCATTTTCATAGCTTTATAATATTTTAGAATATAATCGTTCATTCTAGCTTTATAAAGGAGGATTTTCAAAATTTATGGAAAACGACAACATGAATGGTGGAAACAACAGCGGTATAAAGGAGAGAGTAACTATCTATGTAGTTGCCCAAGCAGCTGATGTTTCTTTGGCTACTGTTTCTCGTGTCATCAATCATCGCCCTAATGTCACAAAAGAAACAAGAGAGAAGGTAGAGGCAGCAATTGCTAGATTGGGTTATAGACCTAGTGCTTTGGCTCAAGGTTTGGCAAGATCCAAGACCACTAACATCGGTATCTTGATGCCTGACAACTTCTATGTCTATACTTCTAACATGCTCAATGGTATGGTCAAGGTTGCAAAGACCTATGGCTATCAGACAGACTTGTTCGTCACAGGACCTAACCAAAGCGATGCTATGAAGACAATTGAGAAATTGATTTCTTCTCATGTCGATGGAGCAGTCATCTACGATGATCAATTATCTACTGATGAAATCATGACTATTCAAAACTACAAGATTCCTTTAATCATCATCGGACACGAGATGAAAGGAAATGCTCTCGGATCGATAGTTATGGATTATAAGACTGCTTTGATTTCTTACTTGACAAAGCATTTCAATGAGAATACTGCAGAAGATATCGTCTTCTTGAAGAGTGAAGGAGATGGAATCTTGATGGAAGATCTTAGAGAGTCTGTAGCAAATTTCTGCAAAGACAAAAACATGAAGTTCTCCACACTTGATATCATAGATTCTTATAGCAGATTGTATGAAGAAAAGATGGGAGAGTTCATCGAACAAAATGGAAAGAAGGGACACTTCTTCATCGCTGCCCGTGACTCATTGGCAGCTGCTATCTGTAATTACTGCACAGATAACGGAATTTCCGTACCTGAAGATAATGAAGTAATGAGTATCATCGGAACAAAGTATTCTTCCATATGTCGTCCTCAAATCTCTTCAATGGATTTGGATATGGCTTGGGTTGGTCAAATCGCTATGCGTATGGTCACCAAACTTTTGGGAGATGGATTGGCTGAGGAAAATAAAGTTTGGAGATTCTCAACCAAAGTTATTGAACGTAATTCCACAAAGTAGAATTCCTCTAAATAATTGTTGTATAAATAGTTAATAGTCGCTTGTTTCTTTTTCCTCTTTATGCTAGAATTTTTGTGTTCTGAAAGGAACAGGCACTAAATCGTAAGATCTAGGGCGAGCCCAGCGTGGCTCGCCCTTTCATTTAGGAAGGAGGAATATGAAAAAAACAGCACTACAAAAAGTAGAAGAAATAGCTAAGAAAATAGCTGATGAGTTAGGCTATCAACTCTATGGTGTCAGAGCCTATATGGAAGATGGTACTGAGTTTTTGGAAGTCTCTGTCGATAAGGATTATGCGATAACACTAGATCAAATTACCGTGTATTCCGATGCTCTCTCCCTAAAACTCGATGAAGTTGAGGAACTTGATTCCCCTTACACTTTGGATGTCACAAGCCCCGGAGCCGAAAGAGATTTCCCTAAGGAAGATTTGGGAAAGGTAATAGGATATTATATCGGTGTCAAGGCTGACAATATGAAAGAAAAAGAAGTGTTTGGAACTTTGGAAAGTTACGATGGAACGACTGTGGAGCTTAAAACTTTCATCAAAGGAAGAAAGAAAGTTTATAAGATTCCTTATTCAGACATTAAAAATTGTCGTTTCGTCATCAAGGCCTGAACCTTGAACTAATTATTTAAAGGAAAAATTTAAAGGATTTGTATTATGGCAAGAACAAAGAAAAATGTTGAGACTGGTGATGGTACTTTTGATGTAAAAGCCTTCGCTAATGCTATGGTTGAATTGCATGATCAAGAGTCTCTTCCTATCGACAAAGTCAAGGAATTGTTGACTGAGTCCATGCTCAAGTCTTATAAGGACTGGTGGTGTATCAAGAATGGATTCAAGAACAACAAAGAGTTGAATAACTCTGCTGATTTGAAAGCCACCATTTATATCGATTGGGAAGGCGGAAAGTATCATATTTGTGATGCTTGGGAAATCGTTCCTACCGATGATGATATCGAAGACGATTTTTATCAAGTATCTTTGGAAAAAGCTCAAGAAAATGGAGTTCCTCAATTCAAGAAGGATATGGCTACTGCCAAATTGAAGGATGCCGCCAAAGTACGTGATACAGCAAAAACTTGGGAAAAGAAAGCTGATTTAGCTACCGACGAAAATGAAAAAGTCGCTTGTCTTAAAGCTAGAGACGACGAAATTGCTAAGGCTGAATCTATGGAAAAAGAAGCACATGATTTAGTCGATATCAAAGTCGGTGGTCTCTCCGAAGTCGAAATCGACAATAGAGAACTCGGTGTTCTTTATACACGCCGTGTCTACTCTGATTTCAGACAACGTATGAAGAAAGAGGCTATGGAAGCTTTGGACGAAAGTGTGAAGCAGATGATCGGTCACAATATCACCGGTGTCGTTCAATCAGTCGAAGGCGAAGCTGGTAGACTGAGAGTTGTAGCAGACTTTGGAAAAGCTTCTGGCGTTTTAGAAAAAATGGATTTGCTTGAATCCGATAATTTCCAAGAAGGACAACCTATCAAAGCCTTCTTGATTGGAACTATCAATAGAGAAGACGGCAAGCCTTCATTGCGTGTTTCACGTACAAGTGAAGGATACGTCAAGGCCTTATTCCAAAACGAAGTCCCCGAAGTAGCTGACGGTACAGTTGTCATCAAGAAGATTGCCCGTATGGCTGGAGTCAGAACAAAGATGATGGTCATGTCTACTCTTCCTAATGTATCTGCCACTGGAGCTTTGGTCGGTCAAAATGCTAATCGTTCAAGAAATATCTTGGCAGAGTTAGGAAGAGAAACAGTCGATTTCTCCGAATACACTCAAGATAAGGTCTTAAACATTCTCAATGCTTTGAAACCAGCTGATATCGTAGGATTAAGATTCCCACCTGCAAATGATCCTTTAGATAACATCTATGCTATTTGTGCTAACGGAAATAAGAAAGTTGCAATTGGAAAAATGGGATGCAACGTAAGGCTTGCCGGAAAACTTATCGGCCACGATTTGAGGATTATGGAAGTCGATGAAGCTTTGGCAATGAATATTTCATATACTCCTGTCGCAACATTGATTGCAGAAGCAAATGCAAGACTCAAGAGATTAGAAGAAGCTAAGACTTCTAAGGAAGAAAATGAAGCTAATAGTTCTACTACTATTGATGAGCCTGTCGTTGAAGCACCTGTCGAAGCTCCTGTTGAAGAACAAGTCGATAATGTACAAGCTGCCGAAGCCCCTGTTGCTGTTCCTGAAGAGGCCAAGGGTGCTGTAGATGCTTTGAAGCAAGCAGAAGCAGATGAGAAGGCAAAGGCTGTAGATGAACAAAATGTCAAACTCGGACTTCAATCTCAAAGAGAAGAGGAGCAAGGTATTTTGCCTGAAGAATACGCTATCGAAACTTCTAAGACTGTCGCACCTGATGAAGCTCATGTCGAAATCACTGGTCATGCTCGTAAGAGTATTGAAGATATCGAACATCAAATCGAGCGTGATCGTGAGAAGAGTAAGAACAAGGGCAACCGTAAGCCATGGACCTACAATAAGCCTAAGACTGAAAAGAAGAAGGAAGAGCCTAAGAAAGAAACTCAGCCTGTTGAACAATCTAAAGTTCACATGGATATTTACACCGAGGATGAGCTTAAACAATTGGACAACGATCAATACGACGATGATAACAATGATTTCGATGACAGCGAAGAATACGATGACTATTATGACTCCATGTATGATGATGACGAGAAGAGAAGATAGTTTAATTAATAAGAATTTGTAAAAAACAATTTAATATTTTATATTGCGTTTGTTTATTAAAAGGGGGTAAGGCATGAGTAAACAATCAAGAATGAAGAAAAAGAAAGAAGGTTATGTGCCTCGTGCGGCTCAAGAGCAGCACTTCAGTAAACCCAAAGGCAGTGGTGAAATCAAGAATGGAATCTTCGTCTACGAAGGTGATATCACGGTTGACCAGCTTGCCAAGAAGTTAGGATTGAATCCTTCTGAAATTGTAAAATCCTTCTTTTTGAAGGGAAAACTTCTCAATATTAATTCAGTTTTGGATGATGAATTGATTGCTGAGATTTGTATCGAACACGGAATAGATTTCCAAAGAAAAGAAATAGTAGATCCCTCCGACTTTAGCAAAGAAAACATTCAAGATGATCCTTCAACTTTAGTTGAAAGACCTCCTGTCATTGTCGTTATGGGACATGTCGATCATGGTAAGACAACTTTGATCGATAGAATTCGTCATTCTAGAGTCGCTGAAGGAGAAGCTGGTGGTATCACACAAGAAATTGGTGCTTACCAAAAGGAAGTGAAAGGAAAGAAAATCACTATCTTGGATACTCCGGGTCACGAAGCTTTTACAGCTATGCGTGCTAGAGGTGCCAAGATCGGTGATGTTGCAATTTTGGTTGTAGCAGCTGATGATGGTGTCATGCCTCAAACAAAAGAGGCAGTAGATCACGCAAGAGCAGCTAATCTTCCTATTGTTGTTGCTGTCAACAAGTGTGATAAGCCCGGTGCTAATGCTGAAAAAGTTATGAGTGAGCTTGCAGGTATTAATTTAACACCTGAAGAATGGGGCGGTGATACTGTTTGTTGCAAGATTTCAGCAAAGAGTGGAAAGGGAATCGATGAACTGTTGGACAATGTCTTAACAGTGGCTGAATTGTTGGAACTCAAGGCAAATCCTAACAGATTGGCTGAAGGTTCAGTCATCGATGCTCAAATGGATAAAAGAGAAGGTGCCAAGGCAACATTGCTTGTTCGTAACGGAACTTTGCACATCGGTGATTTCTTAGTCGTCGGAAATGCTTATTGCAAAGTTAGAAGAATGATTAATGAATATGGAAAGCCAGTTAAAGAAGCCGGTCCTTCTACTCCTGTTGCTGTCTTGGGATTCTCTGAGGTTCCTACAGCAGGTGATATATTCAGAGCATTTTCAACTGATAAAGAAGCAAGAGATATTGCAAGTCAACGTCAGCAAAAGGCTTTGAGCAAGAATAGATCTCAAGGTATTTCATTGGATACTGCTTTCGCCCAAATGAATAAGGATGAAGGTGAATCAACAATTAATTTGATTGTGAAGAGCGATACTCAAGGTACTTCTGAAGCTTTGAAGGATGCTTTGAATAAGCTATCAGTTCCTTCTGTAAATTTGAAGCTTATACGCTGTGCTTCTGGAGAAGTCAGTGAAGGTGATGTAGTCTTAGCTGAAGCATCTCATGCTTCAATCATTACTTTCAACGTTCATGCTTCGACATTAGCTTCGGCTTTGGCTAAAGAGAAGAACATTGAAATAAGGCATTACGATGTTATTTATCATTTGACAGAAGACATAACCAAAGCTATGAAAGGCTTGCTCAAACCTGTCTTTGTGGAAAAAGTCTATGGACATGGTGAGGTTCGTGCTATCTTCAAATCATCTAAAGCAGGTTTAATCGCTGGTGTCTATGTGACTGATGGAGTCTTGAAATCAAATTCACAAGTTAGAATCTTTAGAAAAGAAGAATTGGTGGAAACATCAAAATTGACTTCTTTAAAGCATGTTAAAGATGATATCAAGGAAGCTAAAACTAAGACTGAATGTGGATTGACAATAGCAAGCAACTTTAAGATTGAAGAAGAAGATACTATTGAGTGCTTCGGCATGGAAGAGGAGAGACAAGATGGCTGATAAAAAAGGACGCATTGCACAGCTCGTTTTCAAAGATATTTCTGATATTATTCTCAATGATGAATTCAAGTGTGATTTGACTTCCTTGGCCTGTATCAATGAGGTTAAAATGAATATCGACAATACAGTGGCAACTGTATTTGTTACACACTTGGATCCTAATAAAGTTGATGATTTGATGAAGTTCCTCGATGATAATCGCGGAAGAATTCGCTCTGCTTTAGCTAAGAGACTAGATATTTATAAAGTACCTCAAATCGTTTTCAAGAAGGACGATCTCTTCGATAAAGGGCAGAGAATAGATATGATCTTGGAAGAGGCTCAAAAGCCTGAGATGACTTTGAAGGATTTAGATAAGCCAAAGAAGCCTAGAAAGACGACTAAGAAAAAAACTACTAAGAAAGCTGTAGCAAAAAAAACTAAATAGCATATTAAGCCGCTCATTGCGGCTTTTTCTATAAAAGCACTTTTATATGAAAGCGTTCATATTTCCTATCATTTTAATTTTTATCACATATAATAATGCCGAGTTTAAGGTGGATGCTACTTTTGTAGTGTAAAGCCTTTCTCAGCTGATAATTATGTAGTAAAATTAAATTTAACACACAGGAGGAGTGTATATGGCAGAAGAAAAGATGATTAAAGGAACTGTCCTTTCTACTTCAGGTAGCAAGACTTTGGTCTTGGTCGATGGCAAGATGTATTATGTTCTTCGTAATCGTAAGAATGACTATGTTGGTCAAACATTGGAGTTCAACGAAAAAGATTCACTTCCAATGCCTTCTTACATGTTTGCTATCGCTGCTATGGCAGAACCTGATTTGGATTCAACATTAGATCAAATCAAGAATCGCTGGTACGGTAGATAGTATTTAATTTCATTTTAGAAAAGTGGCAGTTGCCACTTTTTTGTTTGTTCTTTTTCATCTTAGATAACCGATTTAGTAATTAGCCAATTTAAATATAATATATATAAATTCGATGTTTGGAGGATTTGATATGAGCCATGGATTATTGCTTATAGACAAGGAAGAAGGCGTTACATCTCGCGATGTCGATAATGAGATAAAAAAGAAATTTCATATTAAATCCGTAGGACATTTAGGAACTTTAGATCCTTTTGCAACTGGATTATTAGTTATAGGATTAGGTGAAGGAACAAAAATGTTTTCCTATCTTAATGATGATAGAAAGACTTATATTGCGACGTTGAAATTGGGTGAGAAAACTGATACAGGCGATAAGACTGGAAAACTAATCGAAAGAATGAGTTTTAATAATCTTTCTAACGAAAAAATAATTGATGTATTAAATTCATTTAAAGGAATACAACTACAAATTCCACCTTCTTATTCAGCAAAACATATCGATGGCAAAAGGGCATACGATTTAGCTAGGGAAGGAAAGGAAGTAGTTTTAAAGCCTCAGAAAATTGAAATTTATTCTATCGAGTTGGTAGAGTCTGAAAATGATATAGTTGTTTTTAAATGCGATGTATCAAAAGGTACATATATACGAACATTGGGAGAAGATATAGCTAAAAGACTTGGAACTGTCGGCCATTTGACTGGATTGAGAAGAGTTACAGTCGGTGATTTTGATGTTTCAAAAGCAAAGAAGATTAATGAAGTCAATGAGAATGATATCATTCCTGTGTATAAATCTATCAAAGAATCTAGTTTGTTTTTCGTCGATGAATCTAATGAAAAAATAATATTAAACGGAAATAAGTTTAAGAATGATAGTATTAAATCTAATTATTTCTTTAGCTTTAATAAAATAGGTAAACTCGTTAATTTCTATGAAAGAGATGGAGAAGAGTTTAAATGTCTTAGAGGATTTGGAATTAGCTATAAGAATGTTCCTGTATATAGACTTTCAACTTTAAATGAAATAAAAAATGATGGAAACGGAATTGCCTTAGCCATCGGTGAATTTGATTGTCTGCATAAAGGACATTTAAATGTATTAGAAAAATTAAAAAAATCAAAGCTCAAGAAATATGTTTTGACTTTCAGCGATGATTTTAAAACAAGAATAAGAGGATCAAATCCTGATTTTATCATGTCTACAAACAATAAGGTTGATGATATAAAAAAGCTAGGCTTCATCGATGGAATTATTGTTTTAGACTATGATGAAAACTTGGTTAAATTAAATCCAAATGAATTTATAGATAATATAATTAAACCTATCAATACAAAAGAAATATACATAGGGACAGATTTTACTTTTGGATACAAAGGTATTGGCAAACCCACTGATTTCATCAACCAGGGTTTTAAAGTCGAAATAGTCGACTTAATAACAGATAATAATTACAAGATTTCTACCACCTTGTGCAAAAGCAAATTGAAAGATGGATTGCTTGAAGATTATGTTGATCTTTGTTCTCATTATTATTCTTTTGAAAGTACAGTATTGCAAGGATTTAAAGAAGGTAGAAAGATTGGATTTCCTACCTTGAATATGTCTCCGTTAAATGGACAAATCATCCCTAAGAATGGCGTATATAAAACTTATACAATTGTTGATGGAATTATGTATCATTCTATGACTAATATAGGAGTTCATCCGACAATTAACAAATTAGATAAACCTATTATAGAAACAACAATATTAGATAATTTTAACAAAGATGTTTATGGACAAAAAATTAGAATTATATTTGAAAGAGCAATAAGAGAAGAAACAAAGTTTGATAGTATATTTGAATTAAAAAATCAATTAAAAATAGATGAAGATATTTGCTCTGAAGGAATATTAGATTTAAGTATTAGCGATTATCCTTTATTATAATTGCTGTTATTTATTCTATATATGTCATTATAACCGTGGATGTATTCATCGAAGGAAAACTCATCAATAGTCATTTCTTTAATCGTTTGATATCTACTTACTTTTCTAGTTGCAACAAATAATAATGATTTTCTATTTTTAATCAGTTTATTTGCATTTTTCATGAATGATTTGTATTGATCCTTAGCTTCACTTAAATCATCTTTAAACCAGGTTATTTCTTGATGATAAAAAGATAACATGCTTCTTTCCATATAATATTTTCTTTCTTCATCCGAAGCATCTTTTCTTTTTTCTAAAAACCTAACTCTAGTAAAATGATCATTCCATTCATACTCGAATAAAATATTTGATACTGCGATATCGAAATGGGCATTTTCTATTTCATATTTGTATCTGTTGTAATGATCAAAATACAAATCAACGTCTGGGTTTCCATAACGCATTCTTTTATATTTACTAGCCTTTTTATATAACTCATTATGCTTGTCCATTATTGGAATTATGTTTTTCATATATTCAGGTGCTGATATTATTCTATATTTTAAATAAAGTCTCTTTTTACAAATCAATTCATAATAACTGATTAGTTCATTTTCAGTTTTACCTTTATATCCATTCAAATATCCAAAGACCCATGTATTAGTATCCCAAAAACAACCATCCATATATAAGACTTCCTCATCTTTATAAATGTGATTGATTGGATTTTGGTTATCCTCGTATATTCCAAATGAAATGACCTTTAATGAACTCATGTATTAATTTTCCTTGTTTTAATTATAGTAATCAGTGAACAAATATCAAAGATTTAGTTAAATTTTAGAAATGAAAAAATCCATACAGTTAAGTATGGATTTATTGATTTCTAACTGGTTGGAACAGTGAGATTTGAACTCACGACCCCTACCACCCCAAGGTAGTGCGCTACCAAGCTGCGCTATGTCCCAAGTGCAAGAGAGATTATACTACTATCTTTTTATAAAGCAAGCGTAAATTTACTTATTTTTCAAAAGAAAAGCCTTGGTTTGAGACTGCAATTATTCTCAGTTTCCTATACTAAAATTTTTAATACCTTAATTGTTGATGAACTTACTTTTTTAATATGAAGTAGTGGTAAAATAAGAGTCTGAAAGCCCTATTTTCATAAGGAGAATCATTTTAATGAATAAAGTTATTGTTATAGCTGATTCCACAGCTGATTTAAGTCCTGAATTAGTAGAGAAGTATAAAGTTAGAGTTGTACCTCTTCATGTCACTTTTCCAAAGGAAGGAGTAGATTATTTAGATGGAGTAACTATCACACCTAAACAACTATATGATAAAGTCAAAGAATTAGGCGAAACACCTAAGAGTGGTGCAATCAATATTCAAGAATTCATTGATTACTTCAAGCCTTATATCGATGATGGATGCGACATTATATTTACAGGTATTGGATCCGGATTGTCTTCGACAATCAACAATGCAACTGTTGCATCAAGGGAATTCCCTGAAGGCAGAATTGAAATCGTCGATTCTCAAAATTTATCCACAGGTACAGGTCTTTTAGTTTTGAAGATGTGTGAACTCAGAGATAAAGGTATGGATGTTCATGCGATTGCAGAAGAAGTTAGAAAGTTTGTTCCTTTAGTGAATTCAAAATTCTGCATTAATACATTGGATTATCTCTATAAAGGTGGAAGATGTAATTCGTTGACTAGATGGGCTTCATCTGTCTTTCAACTTCATCCAGTAATCGTCGTAAAGGACAATGGTATGTCTGTAGGGAAGGTTTTGATAGGAAAGTACGCAAAGGCTGTCCATGTTCAAATTCAAAAGTTCGTTAAAGATTTGCCAAATATGGATACATCTCATGTCTTCGTTACAGATTCAGATTGCATGAACGGTGAAGACAAACAAATTATTGATGCTTTATCGAAATACATTCCTCTTGAAAACATACATCATACTCATGCTGGATGTGTTGTCTGTACGCATTGTGGACCTAAAACAATTGGAATTCTTTATATTCTAAAGACTGTTGAAAAGTAAAAAAATAGAACCTGCCAGACAGGTTCTATTTTATTTCTATTGAAAAGTTTTCTAGCTTTAAATAGATGATTGTTTTTATCAAAAGGTCAACTGCTCTTTCTTGGCTTATCTCACGCATATATAATCCATCTATCACTTTCAATGGATTTTTCGAGTTCTCATCTTGATAGAAATAAGCTTGAAGAAAGCCGTGCTTTTTAATCATCACTTCACGCATTACCCACTTGTTTTTGTTATAAAAGTATTGGATGAATTTTAGAAAAGCATCCCTAGGTGAGGAAGCTTCAAATTTATCTTCACCTATATTTATTGAAAGAAGTTCTTCCTTCGAAAAGTCTATTCCAGGATTGAACTTTTTCTCGGCTAATGAAAATTGACTTATCATTATTTGTCGATTACTTCACCAGGAATTTTTAATGATTGAATTGCCTTGGTGGTGATTGAATAAACAGGTGAAGGATTTAAGTTTCTTACTTGTTCACGTGTGGATTCAAGATTGAGGTAATCTCTAAGTGCTGTGCTCATTTCAGGGCAGGTAGGACGAATAGCGATAACGTTGTCAGGTATGACAACTTTTTGTCCAGGCTTGATTCTAAGAATAGAGACTCTATAATCAGCACTACCCTTAGTCTTTCTGTTGGTGATCAAGACATCGTAGTCTTGAGCGATATAATGCTTTACTTCACGATTTGAGCGAACATCCAATTCTCCACTAGGATAGGCAAATTCTTCTCCAGTGACATCTTGAGAAGAAAGATGCACATAGCTTCCCTCGTCTTCCTTGTTACGAGGAGGGGTCATTGTAGATTTTCCTTTGAATGGTTTTCCTACCACGAATCCGATGAAAGGTAGCGATCCATCTTCGTTAACTTGCATGCCGGTGGTCTTGGCATACTCCAATAAGGCTTCAGTGCCTTTGGCTTCGATTTTCATATCCATCTCTTTGTTTTCCTCTTCCATAATATTTTAATCCCCTTTCTTGAATCTTTCATAGAGATAATTCATAAATTCTGTTAATTTTCTTTCAAATTCATTGAAAGCGGTCGCAATTGACATCGAATAGTTAAGACAATCACGGCCAAGTTCTTCTTGTTTCGACAACTCCATCATAGGTAACCTTAAGTTTCCTAAGCTTCCCTTCGTCAACAGAAAGGAATTTTTACCACAACCCAGAAGGTTTAGCTCCTCTACCCCTATCCTACTTTGCAAATAGAATTTCAGATAGTTAGAATCTAGCTTCTTCTTATTGGGTCTCACGACCATGAAAGATCCAGTAGCTATAATTCTTTGAGGATTACCATTATATACGAAACACAGTGGTAATTTGTTAATTTCTTTTGAAAATGGGTATCCTGAGTTTACATTTCCACGGCTTTTGATAAGAATATCTCCATTTTTCAAAATATATTTATCCAGTTCTTCCTTTTCTTCCTCTGACAATGCAATAGTTGAACTCTCTTTTGAAATGCTAGTATTGCCATATGTCAAGTCATTAATTCTTAATACACTATATCCATCAGCTCCTTTGGATAGATGATTTGAGATGAAATCATCAGTTAGCATATCCGTACCTCTGAATATATCATCAGTGACATCCTTGAGCAAAATTTCTTCTTTTTCCGACTCATCTGCAATCATCGTAGATGGATTCATCGCTTGAGATAGAACAGACTTACTTTTTCCTGTGGCTTGTGATAGGATTTCATCGATAGGTAGGTAAATGTTCTTACGTCCTTTTTGTACGAACTGTCTAGCATCAACTTGAATCAAATAATCCTTAGATCTTCTTCCATTCTTGAATATGACCATCACTGGAGCAGTCGAGTTCAAACTAGTCGATCCTTTAGGAAGCCTAATTATTGAAGCAATCAGGTTTTCTTTTATGATTGTTTCAACGATTTGTTTGTTTTTGGATGATGTCAAGGATTTTGAATTTGTGAACCAAATTCCTACGCCATCTTTATTCAAAGCAGAAATCATCTTTAAGGCGTAAACCCAATCGAGAGTATCGCATTGTTCAAGCTCTTTGGAATACTTGGAATTAGAAATTAATTCCTTATACTCCTTAAGTTTTTTAGTTTTGCTCCCCCATGGAATATCACCGATTACAACATCATAAGGTCCTTCTTCAAACTTTGTAGTAAGCAAGTCTTCACATTGATAATTATTGAAGTCCTCATTATTTGCTAGGGCGTTGATTCTTGAAATAATGATTTTAGCTGGATCTGAATCGATTCCGTAGAACTCCATGTTCTCGTTCGACTTCTTATTGAGATACAGAAAGCTAGAAGTCAATCCATATCCACATCTTGCGTCAAAAACTTTGAAATTCTTCTTGCCCGGTGAAAAAGCCCTGATAGCTTTGTCGATCAAGTCTAACTGTTGTTGTGTAGCAGGTTGAATTTCATCGCTTTGACTCGATCCTACATAAATCATTTCTCGAGTCAATGATTCTAAGCCTTTTTGAGATAAGCCTAAGAAATCCTTAATTGCTTTTTCTGATGGCCTTAAGAACTGCTGCCCCTTTGCAAATGAAGTACATCTTTTGAGGATGATTCTATCATCCTTAGGAATTGAATACTTACTTCCTAATTCATCTAAAGAAATCTTCATCGCATCAACTAAATCGCTAAGGTTGTTTATTCCACTTTTTAATTCTCCGTTTGAATAATTCAATTGGATTCTTCTCATTAAGCTTAGATTAGCGATTTCCCGCCAACTAATCGGGTAATTCATAGCTAAGTTCTTAGCTACTTCCCTGACCTTATTTAAAAGGACAGGAGTAGAATTTGGCATAGCCGCGAGCATGATGGACATGTCGTTGAGACTATAGCTTTCATTTTCAGCATCGTATAGTCGCATACTCCCTCCTTTCGTGTGAGTATTATATTTGGTATTTTCTAAATGTCAATGAAAAGTTAACTCTAACTTTTTTATTTCTTTCTTATATTGCCTTCATATCTTATAATAACCTTAAATAAGGAGAACTGTTATGGATTTTACTGCATATATTGGAATAGCATTTAATTATTTGGATTATTTGAAACTAAAAGTTGCACCTGATGATAATGAACCTTATTTTGATGTATTCCTTAATGATTTGAATTATAAAGAACTAGATCAATTCAAATATAATTTGGAATTTTTAGAATTTACCCGTATGGAGCTCTCTCTTAAAGACGGTAATGATAATGAAGATGAACTAAATTACGATTACCTATATGATAAAACAATCCTATTATTGAATAGTTTCTTAAAGAAAAATGGTGATGAGGAATTAACTGAATATGTTCATTCTTTATTAAAACATGATCAAGACCTTTCTTTGTTTAAACAAATGACTGCTTTTTATTTTGCTTATCAGTCCTATAACATGTTGTATTGGTGTTTTTCACAAATTGGAATTTTGGAAATGGATTTAGATACAGCGTTTGCTGATAAATGGTCTTTAGATGAAGGATCGAATTGTGATACATACGTAAGTTGTTTTCTAAATGAGCCAATATTTAGTTTTGAAGGATATGATTTTGCTAGTGCATTTATTTCTTCATTTGGAGACGATATATCAAAAAAGATGTTCCATAGGGTTCCTATAATTCTATGGAATCTATTATTCCCTCACAAAAATTTCTACATGCCCAGTGACGATGATGGATACATTTATTTTGATTTGGAGGCAGGAGATAGATTTGATAGAATTTCAAAAGATGAATTAATGTGTTTCATCGTAATGATTGCTTCGGGTAGAGAAGTTAGTTTTGATTATGAAGGAAATAATTATTCTTTCTACAATCGAACAAATAAACCAGGCTCAGTTTTCACTTTATGCAAGAATGGTACCAAAATAGTCAGCGATAAAAATTTGAATAAGCTTTTTATGAATCCATATATTGATGGTATGTATTTATATGAAATATTTGATGATATAACCAATGTAGTTATTTCAGAAAGAAGGAAAATTAAATATGAAAAATGAGGAAGCAAAAGATTTAGCTAAAAGATTTCATAGATTGAGTAAATCCAAGACTGACTGGGTCAAAGAACATTCCGATTCAATGGTCGAGTCTGATGGAAGAGCTCATGTAAAAGTTGATCTTAGAAAGACAAATGCGTTAAATCTATATTCTGGTGGAACAAGAATTCATCCAGATATTTTAGAATTCATAGAAGATGAGGCTATTTATACTGAAGTAGAAAAGCCATTATCTATTGATTTCTATGTTGAAGAGAAAGACGCTAAGTTTGATAAGTTGCTGGCTAAAGAAGTAAAGAATCATTATTTGTTTAAGTTTTCAGAAACTAAGAAGCAAAAAAGTGATGTGGTCAAGAAAAGCTGGAATTTATTGCTAGCAGGTATTTTCTTTGTAATTGTATATATTTTGATGAGTTATTTCTCTAAAAACAGTGATAATATGTCGAGAAATGCTTCGCTATGGCTCTCGATTTTCTCGGAAGTTATCGATATTGTTTATTGGGTTTTCATTTGGGAGGCCGTTGATAAATTCTTCTTCGAGCAAAGAGAAGTTCAAAGGCAATTGTTCCGTCTTACTCAATTAGCCACTGCTGATATAAACTTTATCGCCAAAGGTAAATGGGAAGAGGAAAAGAAGAAATTCCATTCCATTGAAGAAGATAACAAGGAAGAAGCTGAAATCGACTAAAAAACTCGGAGTTGAGTGCTCCGAGTTTTTAATTATCTTTTAGACCTATTAAATCCAGTGAGAAGAATTTCAGCAAGTCTAGATCCTTTGAGGTTATCGACTTCATATATCAAAGTATCTAAATCGTTATAGTTTTCACCTATGGCCATAAATATAACTTTTAAGTCTGCTACTATTCCATAGTAGAGACCGAATAGATTGAATCCAATCTTGTCCATAGGAAATCTTCTTCTAAGGAATACGGCTGCATATAATCTAGCTAACCATTCAGCATAATCTCCGTCTTTGGTTAGAGTCGGGTTGCTGGCTTTGAAATAGTTAGTTACTGCTGTAGCTCTGAATTCAATGATGTCGTTTCCGTTAAATGTACCTCTATATAGATTTTGTAGTTGTGTTGAATAACGAGACCAGTTTTTCAAAGCTTCTTGCTCATAAGGTCTTATTGCTGCCATGAAATTGTTACCTAATTCAAGCATTGTTTCTCCAGGTACATCTTTCATTCTGACCCAGGATTGAACAATTTCTCTATCTGGTTCTCTATAGGAACTTTGTGTTTCTTCTTTGTTCTTTTGTTCTGCTATTTCTTCTTCAGCCAATTGATACCAGTATCCTGGAGTATGATCACTAGCCTTTTCTATTTTCTTAACGACAACTTCAGAGTCTTGATCCTTTTTGACATCTCTCTTACCTTTGGCTAAGGCTAGTATTCCTTCATGTTCTGATACTTTTTGAAAGACCATCCTAGGGAATGATTCCTTTAAATCCTCATACACTATGATATTGGAATAAAAATCATTATCTTTAAATGTTTCTTTTTCTTCATTAGTCTTTACTATGCATCCACCGATGAATAAAATTCCACCGATGACCATGTTGTTTTCAATAAGACTTCTAATTAAAAGAATTCTATCTTCCTTATTCAATGAGACAAGTTTGTCAGTTATGAGAACAAACTTGAATTCTTTGCCATTTAATTTGGAAGAGACATCAGCTGATAAATCGGCATCGATAACATCGATATCGTTTTGAAGGCTTTTTAAATCCGAATTATCGTTGTTATCTATGATTGTAATTTCATGATGCTTAGCCTCGATTAATTTATCGAAGCAATCAATTCTTCCTATCGAAAGAATTGAACCTTCTTTGTCATACGCATTTATAGTCTTTGTTATAGTTTCTATAACAGGAGAAAAAGCATTTTCGTTGTTATCCATAAATATCTTTTACCTTCTTTGTGTGTATATATTTTAATATAGGTTTTAAATGCTAAAAATCAAAACGATTGGCATAGTTTCGGTTTTTGAAATTATAGTTTCTTTCTCAATTCAGCGATATTTCTACTTCTTTTATCTTTTTCAAAGAATTTTTTCATTTCACTCAGAGCTTTCTCGTATTTTCCATTTTCCCAAGGATAATAAAAATGCATCTTTTCCATTCCTTCAGGCATATATTCTATACGTGGCCAAAGATCTGGCCTATCGTACGGATATGTTGCATCTTTATTGAGACCGACTGGATGTAATCTCAAATATTCTGGAACATGTGTTGGATGTTGTTCGATGGCTTCCATCGCGTTTTCAATAGCTAGACACGTGGATTTAGATTTTGGTGACAACGCTAAATCGATGACCGTAAATCCCAATGGAATAACAGCTTCTGGCATTCCTACTTCTCTTGCTACTTGGCATGCGTTATAGCATCTATCCACAGCTTGAGGATTGCCTAATGCGACATCTTCATAAGCTGTCACCATCAATCTTCTAATCAGTCCCTCTAAATCTCCTCCTTGAAGCAATTTAGCCATATAGAACAATGCGGCATCAACCTCGCTTCCTCTGATGGATTTTTGAAGTCCTGAAACAGTATCGTAATGCTCATCATCATCCTTGTCTGATAGAAAATTTGGAACCTTTCTTACCTTCTTTACATCTTCATCTGTTATTAGATGATTGCCGCTGTAATTCAAAGATAATGTTTCTAAAAGATTGTAGGCGAATCTTAAATCCCCTCCACTTAAATCTCCTATTAATTTCAATGCATTGTCGTCGAATTGTCTGGATGAATCTAATCCATCCGGTGATTTGATAGCACGCTTTAATCCTTCGACAATATCTTCGGATTTTAAAGGCTTTGTTTCAAGAATATGGACTCTACTCCTCAAAGCCGGGTTTAAAGATATGAATGGGTTTGCTGTTGTTGTTCCACAAAGGAAGAAGTCACCATCTTCCAAGAATGGAAGCAATAAATCTTGTTTGTCTTTAGGAAGTCTATGAATTTCATCGATAATTACTAGAGTAGGAAAGTTAGATTTGGCTTTTTCGAATCCCTTCATCATCTCTGCTTTTGTAGTCGTCACAGCATTCATTATCTGGAATTCTATTCCTAAATCATGTGCTAATGCTTGGGCTATAGTAGTTTTTCCAGTTCCGGATGGACCATAAAGAATCATAGAAACTAGTTTGTTGTTTTTAACACAGTTTGTTAAAAATCCATCATCCCCAATTAATACTTTTTGGCCTAATACATCTTTAAGATGATTTGGCCTCATCCTATAAGCTAATGGTCTATCCATAGAAACCCTCCAATCTAGTGAGGTATTTACCTCCACATGTCTTATAATTTTATCATTGCTTTGGAGGTGAATAATGAGAATTGTTATACAAGAAGCAAAAAATGCTTCGGTAACTAGTGAAGGAACTCTTTGTGGCACTATAGGAAGTGGTGAAGTCTTGCTCGTAGGATTTGAACCTACCGATGATGAAAAAGTAGTTGATCTCATGATTCAAAAACTTTTGAAACTTAGAATATTTGAAGATGAAAATGGAATGACTAATCTTTCTCTTGCTCAAAAAGGTGGCAGTATTTTAGCTGTAAGTCAATTCACCTTATATGCTGATATGAGACATGGGAATAGACCATCTTTTACATCTTGCATGAAACCGGATGAAGCTAGAGTGTTATTTGATTATTTTAAAAAAGTATTGAAAGAACAATATTCTAATTGTGGTTTTGGAGTTTTTCAAACAGCTATGGAAGTTACTTTGACAAATGTTGGTCCGTTTACTATTCTCTTGGATTCGGATGAACTAGGAATTAAAGGAGATAAGATTATATGAAAGTATTATTAGGATTTTCAGGTGGAGTCGATTCATCTATTGCTGCATATTTATTAATGCAGCAAGGATATGACGTCACTGGTTGTTTTATGCGTAATTGGGATTCTATAGCTAATAATGACATCAAAGGAAATCCTACATTAGGTGGCAGCAAATGTTCTCAGGAAATAGATTATGATTATGCTGTTAAGGCAGCTAAAGTTTTGAATCTACCACTCATAAGACATGATTTCATAGATTCCTATTGGAATGAAGTATTTACTGCTTTCATCAACGCTTATAAACAAGGTGTTACACCTAACCCTGATGTTTTTTGCAATAGATTTGTCAAGTTTGGAAAATTCTTAGAATTTGCAAGAGAGAATGGCTATGACATGATCGCCATGGGACATTACGCTAGGAAGGTTAATGTCAATGGAGTTGATTGTTTAGCTAAGCCTATCGATTTAAATAAAGATCAGACGTATTTTCTTTCGATGATAACTCCTGAGCAGATTCATTCTTGTCTGTTTCCAATGTGTGATATCACTAAGGTAGAAGCAAGAGAGATTGCAAAGAAATTAAACCTTCCAAATGCTACTAAACATGGCTCTACTGGTGTATGTTTCATCGGTGAGAGAAACTTTAAACCTTTCCTAGAAAATTATATTCAATCAAAGGAAGGTGACATCGTCGATGTTGTATCAAAAAGAGTGATTGGAAAACATGAAGGTGTTTCTTTCTATACAGTTGGGCAGCACAAAGGTTTAGGTGTTGGAGGTGTACAAGGTCTAGATGATGCACCATTCTTTGTTGTTGGTAAAGATATGAAAACAAATTGTTTGTATGTAGCACAAGAAGCTGGCAATAGAATTCGCTATTCCGTATCTTGCAATTTACTTTCATTTAATTGGATTGGCCCATCAAATTGGACTGATTTTAAAAATTGCAATTGCAAATTTAGATATAGGCAAAAAGATTTGCCTGTCCATTTGGAAGTGAATGATGATGGGACTCAAGCTGTGTTGACTTATCCTTCTTATGAATATATCGCTCCAGGACAAATAGCTTGTCTTTATTCTGATGATGGAATTTGTCTTGGTGGTGGAATTATCGACAAAGTTCAAAGAGAAGATAAAAAACTTAGGTTTTAAAATTTGATTTAGTTATTTTTACATTTTTTTCTTTATATATAAAGAGGTATTGAGGAGGTTCAAGATGAAAAAGAAAAATATATTATTCACAATGGGTTTGATCGGCGGACTTTCTTTTATGCTGAGTTCTTGTTTATTTCAACATAAAACATATGAGCCTGGTGATACATCAAAAATAAATAATATAGTCAGCGTTGAAGAAAGTGGACCGGGGAAAGCATTGAAAACCCAGGGTGGAACCACACTTCCTTCCAAAGGAAATCCAAATATATTGGTCGTACCTGTTCAATTTAAAGGCGAGCCTGAATTCTCTAATAATAATCTCTACAATATTAAGGAAACATTTTTTGGATCTAGCGATGATTTAGTTTGGGAATCTGTATCTAGTTTTTATGAAAAATCTTCATATGGTAAACTCAACATTGGTGGAATGGTTACTGATGTAGTTACAACTCAATATTCATATAGTTACTATAAGCAGATAATCAATTCATCTGATAGTAGTTCTAATAGTGGTATAAGTTCTGTCATGACCAACATAATTGATACTGTCTATAGTTCATTAGCAGATACTTATGGCAGGCAATATCTAATGAGTAATTTCGATTCTAACAAAGACAATATTTTAGATGGTGTATGGATGGTTTATAACATTGAAGAAGATGAAACTGGCAAAAACGATTTGTTATGGGCATTTACAAGTTGGAATACTACTTCTAGTGCCCCAATCAGTGTTTATTGTTGGGCTTCATATGGATTTATGCAAAAAGATGCTAGACTCAAAAAGAAGGATGCCCATACGTTTATTCATGAAACTGGTCACATGCTAGGATTGGAAGACTATTATGACACAGGGTATAGTCTTTCTCCTTTTGGAGGATTAGGAATGATGGACTACAACATCTTGGATTTGGATGTATATTCAAAATGGGCTTTAGGATGGATTGATCCTAAGACAATCACTAATTCAACTAAGTTAACTAACAAAGGCTTGACTGTGACTTTAAAGCCTTTTGAAAGTAGTGGTGATGCTTTGGTTGTCGGTCTTCCAAATAATAATGGTTGGTATGGAGAAGAATACATAATTTTGGAATACTATACCCCTACAGGATTGAATGAGCGTGATTCTCAATACGCATATGGATCTTATTCTCCGTTGTCGGGTTCTTCTTATCCTAAAGGATTTACTCAACCGGGCATTATTGCATATCATGTAGATTCTCGATATGGAATCTTTACTGCTTCATCTAAAGGATATTCTTTGTCGAGCTATGTATTGACTGAAAATGCCCTTATGAATCCAAAAATTAATCCTAGGACTCAGTTCATCAACTCCTTGTTTACCAACGAATCCGACAACAGTGGAAAACACGATTGTTATTTGATTTCAATTTATGATGCTTCAAATGGTTATGGTAACCTAGGTGCTAAAACTAGCATCTTAGGTGGGCAAAGTGTAACACCTGCTAACAACAATTATTTGTATCAACAAGGTGATACATTAAAACCTGATACTTTGACTAAATATCAGCCTGTTCATCAAGATGGAAAGCAATTTGGAGTTGAGTTATCGTTCGGTGTTCAGGATCCTGAATCAGCTTCAGTATCGATTACTTTGGCTTAGTACCACTTGGGTTTCCCAATTTCGTCTTCTTTAAATCCGTGGAAGTCATCCGCAACTGTTTCAAACTTGTCGATGGCTTCTTTTTCTTTTCCTTCTTTTATTAACTCTATTGTGGTAGACATCAATTTGAAGGCGTTATAAAGTTCAAAAGCAAGCCAAAATTCATCAGTTGGATGTCCTTGTGTGTATGAATCGATTATAGATTTGGCGAATTCAATATTTTCAAATCTTGTTATCACTCCTATGTTTTTGAAGTCATAGAAAGGATCGAAAGATGATATATCGCATGTATCGACGAAAAAGATTCTATCTGTAGGGCTGACCCACAGGATTCTTTCATCGAAATTACCATGTATATAAGTAATTGGTCTTGCAGTCATAACTTCTTTCATATGATTTAAAACAAAGCTGATCATATCTTGTTCATGTTTTAAATATAGACTTAAGTTGACATAATCGGAAAGGATATTCTTGAAAAGAACATCGTAATCTCCACTATCTGTCGGAACCAACGGTGATAGTGTATGTACAGAAGCTAAAAGATTTCCAGCTTTTCTTCCTAGTTCCTTAACTCTATCTAATGAGCAATTCTTATCTGTAATTACTTCATTCAATGGAATTCCTTTTGAATAAGAGGTCAACAATACTGCGGTATCATCTTCTTTTGTGACGAAATAAGGAATAGGAACTCCAGGCTCATTCAAACTCTTCAAATCGATTAATTCATCATACATCATTTTGAATCTATCATATCTAGAGATAGGACCGACTCTTTCAAATAGAAGGGTTCCATTCTTCAAGACTAAAAGATATTTTTTATCGTTTGATTTTCCTGTGGTTATAGGTTCGATTTTTATAATATTTTTTAGAATACTTTCTATATCCATAATAAACAGCGGACCCCGTTTCTTTTGTTTAAATTATTATATATAATAATTCGAATTTTTATTTATATAAGTTTTATTGTTCTTTTTGGAGGTTTTTATGAATATTGGTTTTATCTCTCTTGGATGTGCTAAAAATCAGGTCGACTCTGAAGAAATTATTTCTTATCTTAAAAGAAATGGTGCTAATATGACACCTAACCCTGAATTAGCTGATGTTATTTGTATAAATACTTGTGCTTTTATTGAAGCGGCTAAAAAGGAAGCCATCGATACAATTCTTGAGATGTCTAAATATAAGAAGCCTATAGTCGTAATGGGCTGTCTCGCCCAAAGATATGGCAAGGAATTGGCAGAAGAATTGCCGGAAGTAAAACTATGGATTCCCTTTGGAAGTTATGATACCTTCGGTGAGCAATTCAAAAAAGCATTTCCTGAATTTATGGCTGAAGGAAAAATTGATCCAAACGATCGTGTTCTTCTTTCCCCTAAGTATGAAGCTTATCTTAGAATTGCAGAAGGCTGCAATGATTTCTGCACTTTTTGCGCTATTCCTTATATTCGTGGTAGATATCGCTCAGTTCCTTTTGAAACACTTCAAAAGCAGCTCGGCATCTTGGAACATGAGGATGTTAAGTCTTTGACAGTGATAGCTCAGGATACATCTATGTATGGTAGAGATATAGGAACGGATTTAACAACTTTAGTCAAAGAAATCTTAACTCATAAGAATTTTGAATTTGTCAAATTGATGTATCTATATCCTGATGAAATTCCATCTTCTCTCATCGATTTCTATGCTTCTGAACAACATTTAACTCCTTATTTTGATTTGCCTTTACAACACTCATCAAACAAAATCTTGAAGAGAATGAATAGACGCGGAACAAGAGAAAGTTATATAAAATTGCTCAACGAAGTCAAAGCTAAAGTTCCTAATATTGTTTTGCGTACTACTATGATGGTAGGATTTCCAGGCGAAACCGATGAAGACTTCAACGATTTGCTGGATTTCATTAAAGAAATGAGATTTGATCATCTCGGTGCCTTTATTTACAACCGTGAGGAAGGAACACCTGCTTATAGATTTAAAGATCAAGTTCCTGCAAATATCAAACGCAAACGTTATAACGAATTGATGAAGACTCAAGCTAAGATTTCATATGAGTTGAACAAAGCAAGAATAGGAAAGAAATACAAGGTTTTGATTTCAGACTATGATCCTAAAAATTTTGCTTATAATGGAATCAGCGAGCTTTACGCTCCTGATGACATAGATGGAAGAATGTATATCTTCTCTGAGGAGCCTTTGAATCGTGGAGATTTAGTCGAAGTTGAGATTGTCAATGCATCGATCTATGATTTGGACGCTAAAGTTGTTGGAATAATTAAGAGAGCTGATTAGTCTTTTTGTGGGTTTCTTTTATGAGAAATCCACTCTTTATTTTATAATTGAATTAGTAAGAGAGGCGTTTATGGATTAGAGATGTTTATTAATGTAATTCTTTTATATATTTATGTTGGATTAGTTAGTTTTGAGAAGAGGAAATATTAATGATTTTTGGGAAAAATATAAATAAATACTACAGCAAGTACTGGTACTTGTTTGTTTTAGGTTTTTTCTTTTTGATAGTTGTAGATGTTTTTCAATTATTCATTCCAATGATAATCGGTCAAATGATTACGGCATTAGGTGATGACATTGATAGTTTTATCTCGATGGAACTGAGTTTCTTAAACGGTTGGTTTAAGTTTGACTTAGGTTATGTATTGTTAGTCATCGGAATTATAACTATCGTTATGTTTGTTGGACGAATCGGATGGAGAATGAGTCTTAATACGATATCGAGAAATGTCGAATGCGATATGAGAAGTGAGATGTTTGCTCATGTAGAAGATCTATCAGTATCTTGGTTTTCCAAAGAAAAAGTCGGCGGTTTGATGGCTTATTTCACCAATGATTTGGAAGATATAAAAATGTGTTTTCAACAAGGACTTATCTATTTGGCTGATATTATTTTTTTAGGATCAGGTGCTTTGTTATTTATGTTTACGACTCACTGGGCATTGGCTTTAGTATGTATGATACCTGTCGTGGCCATGGGTGTTTCGATGTATTTAATTATGAAAGGTGAGACAGGCTTATGGAATGATGTGTCTCAATCCTTTCAAGACTTGTCGGATATGACACAAGAATCCATATCTGGTTTATCTGTAATTAAAGCCTTCGTTAGAGAAGGAAGAGAGATGAAACGTTTCTCTGACTTAAATGGAAAGAATAAATTGGCTAGTATAAAGTATTATCGATTCTCTCAAAAATTCGGTAACTGTTGGATAAATATTTTAATTTATTCGACTGTATCAGTGATTCTGTTGGTCGGTGGCTATTTTGCTTTTGCTCCTTCCCTTCAAATTCCTGGCATTCCCGCTAATGCTATGTCGACCCCTTCACAAGCTGCTGGAACATTAGCTTCGTTTTTGGGTTATTTTGATTCCTTGATTTGGCCTTTACAAGCCATCACAATGCTTATCGAATTGATGAGTAAAGGAAAAGCTGCTTTGAATAGAGTCGATAGACTTTATGATGCACCTATAGATATTGTCGATTCAAAAGAATTATCTTCAGGAAGTAAAGTTAAAGGATTGTTAGAGTTTAATAATTTCAGTTTTTCATATCCTGATGAACCTGAAAAGAAGGTTCTTTCAGGTATTTCTTTTAGTATCAAACCTGGTGAATCTTTAGGAATTGTTGGAAGAACTGGTGCTGGAAAAAGTGCCTTAGTAAGTTCTTTATTAAAACTTTATAACATTCCTAGAGGAATGATTTCAATCGATGGAAAAGATATAAATGATTGGTACGGAAAAGATTTAAGAGATTCGATAGGCTTTGTTTCTCAAGAAGCTTTCTTGTTTTCGGATACTATAAAAGGAAACATTATATATGGTAAATCTGATGCTACCATGGATGAAATCAGAACAGCGACTAAGTTCGCTGATGTTGATAGTAATATCATGGAAATGCCTGATAAATACGAAACTATAGTCGGAGAAAGGGGAAAGACGGTTTCGGGTGGACAAAGACAAAGAATTTCTATGGCTAGAGCTGTATTAAGAAATCCTTCTGTTTTAATTTTAGATGATTCAGTATCAGCTGTAGATGCTTTGACTGAGAAAGAAATATTAACAAATATTAAGTCTCAAACTGATAGAACTACAATAGTGATATCTTCGCGATTATCAGCTATAGAAAACTTGGACCATATATTAGTTTTAGACATGGGACAAATGGTTGGATTTGGAACTCATGATGAGCTGTTGAAATCCTGTTCTGTTTATCAAAAACTATATGAGCTTCAAATGCTGGAAAAGGAGATTCGATAATTATGGATGACCAAAAACTTTTAAACAATAAAGAACAAGTTGTCGATAATGACGATGGCCTTAAAGAAATGCAGAAAGCCTTAAAGGCTCAAGCTGATTTTGAAAATGCATTGGATAGTGGGTCTTTGAAAATGAAAGATTTTGCTGTCTTAAAAGAATTCTTTAAATATCTAAAGCCTTATCTAGGAAAATTCTTATTTGGTTTATCGTTGGATATTATCATTACTTTTTTCTTTGTGATAATGCCCAAAATCTATGGCGAGCTAATCAATTATTTCAATGGTGAAAGTACCATTGTTCAATTAGTTGATGGTAAGTTGAATTATGGCGTAATAGCAGGTTTTGCTGCTGTATATATCTTTAGTGCTGCAATTGCAGTTATCTGCATGTATTACAATGGTTTGATTTTGTATGTGACAGGTCAATATGTTGTACACGATATTAGAAGAGATTTATTCGAGCATGTCGAATCATTATCGATGGCTCAAATCAATGCCATGCCTGCGGGTAAATTTGTTACTCGTATCACTAATGATTGCAGGGGTTTGTCGAACTTCTTTACGGAACTTATAGTTATGTTCTTCAGAGATATTTTAAATATCATAATGATTTTGATCATATCTATATTGTTGAGTTGGCAGTTATCATTGATCTTCATTTGTTTCTTGCCAATCATTTTCTTTTTGTCCTATATTTTTAGGAAATATTCTAAGAAATATTTTAGACAACAATGGAGACTTAGATCGGATATTAATGGATTCCTATCAGAAAATTTCTCCGGAATTAGAACTGTCAAAATCTTCGATAAAGAGAAGACTATGATAAAAAGATTTGACGAGAAGAACGAAGAACTTAGACATGTTTATAAGAAGCAAATGTACATTATGTCATTTTATAGACCTTTGATATTTTTGCTCCAAATGGTGGCAGTCATCTTGGTTCTATATTTTGGAATTGTTTTACTTCAAAATGGCGCTGTTCTTACTGTATCTGGTGTATTTAAATCTGGTGACTTATATACTTTCTATAGCTATACAAACCAATTCTTTGGACCTGTTCAGGATATGGCTGAATTGATAAATTCAGTTCAATCCGTCTTAACATCCGCTGAAAGGGTCTCTGCCTTGATGAATGTTAAACCATCTGTTTCAGATTCCATGGGAGCAAAGAAAGTTGAAGAATTCTTTCCTAACAATCCTAAGGGGGAGTATGTTGAATACTTCGAATCAGATTATAAAGAAAAGAGTTTATTAAAACCTGAAAGTTTGAAGGATAAGGAATTCGTCAATCGGAGTGTTGAATCTAAAAAGAAGAATTACACTAGGATGAAAGGAGATATCACTTTCGATCATGTTTGGTTTGCGTATGTGGGTAAAGAGTGGGTTTTAAAGGATGTTTCATTCCATATAAATGCCGGTGAAACAGCTGCATTTGTTGGATCTACTGGAGCAGGTAAATCGACTATCATCGGATTAATAGTTAGGAATATGATTCCTCAAAAAGGACATATCTATCTAGATGGTATTGATATCAATGCCTTAAAAATTGAAGATATTAGGAGGAATGTATCTCAGATGCTTCAAGAAGTATTCTTGTTCTCCGGTACAATAGCAGACAATATAGATTTGTTTGATGAAAAGCCAAATATTGATAAGCTGAATAATGCAATCGAGATGGTCGGTGCAAGAAAATTTATTGACTCTTTGGATGATGGAATAAATTCTGAAGTTAGAGAAAGAGGTGTTAATTTCTCGATAGGTCAAAGGCAATTGATTTCTTTCGCTAGAGCAATCTATGCTGATCCGTCATTTATGGTACTGGATGAAGCTACTGCTAATATAGATACAGAAACTGAAAATATTATTCAAGATTCGTTGAAGAGAATGAGAACATTAGGTACTATGGTGATAGTGGCTCATAGGCTCTCCACAATTCAAGATGCAGATCACATTTATGTCATAGATCATGGTGTTGTTGTAGAAGATGGAAATCATGATTCTCTATTGAAAAAACACGGGCTTTATTATTCCATGTATAGGCTTCAAAATTTGGAGAAGGATTTAAATCATCAAAATTAGACATTCAAAAAAAACAAATAAGAAAAATAAAACCGCAGTCTTTTATGGCTGCGGCTTTATTTTATTATTCTTTATATGCTTCAATTATTTGTTTTTGTAAAGCCTCTGGAACCTGTTTGTAAGAATCAAACTCTAGGTTGAAGAATCCTGTTCCTTTAGTCATCGATTTCAATTCGTTTGCGTATTCCAATAGCTCTGCTTCAGGCACTAAGGCTTGGATTTCTAGATAGCCTGTCTGGGATTCAGCTGTGTTCAAAATTCTTCCTCTTCTCTTCGATAAATCGCCTAATATAGTTCCTAGGAATTCATCGTTAATATGAATTTCTATCTTGTCATAAGGCTCCAAAATAATAGGATTTGCTTTATCATAAGCTGCTCTAAAGGCTAAGATTGCGGCGCTCTTGAAGGCCATTTCATTGCTATCTACAGAATGCTGTTTACCATCTAATAATGTAGCTTTTACATTGATTACAGGTGCATGTATTAAGGAGCCTTTTTCCATCGCTTCAAGAAAGCCTTTTTCTACTGCTGGGAAATAGCCTTTATCGATATGTCCACCGAATACTTCGCTTGCAAATGAGGTTTCCTTAGCCGGCTCAAATCTCATTTGAACCACACCGTAATATCCACTACCGCCGGTTTGTTTAACATATCTTCCCTCAGCTTCACTAGCCTTGGTTATTGTTTCACGATACGCTATTTTAATCGGCTCTTCGTGGAATTTTATAGCATATTCTTCAGTCAATCTTGATAAGACATATAACAAATGTGTCTTTGATAGTCCTCCTATCAATACTTGTCCTGTCGTTTCATCTTTCTTGAATCCAATAGTTGGATCTTCCAACATCAATTTTTGAACTGATACAAATAATTTATCGGAATCTTTCTTTGTATCTGCAACTATCGCTTTGTAATAAGTGGGAGTCGGATATTTAGGGACATCGAATTCTATAGGATTGTCAATTGAAGATAGTGTGTACCCAAGCTTGATATCTTCTAATCTAGTTGTAGCACCTAAATCTCCAGCACCGATTTCATCGACAGGAATTAGTTTTTCTCCTACGACACGGAATAAAGAATTAATTTTATATTCTTTGTTATTATTCAGACAGAACAATTTATCATTTAAATGAATTATTCCTGATTGAACTTTGAAAGTCGATATGACACCTTGATAGGAGTTGTATGAGTTGGAGAATATTTGTAATGAAGGATTTCCGTCTAATGTCGTTTTGACTTCTATAGGCATTTCTTCTTTATCTTTTGCTTCAATAGGTTTTAGGTCTGTTGGTGAAGGAAGATAATCTATGAGCATTTCAGATAAAGTGTTCATTCCTATGTTCTTTAAAGAAGAACCTACCAAGATAGGATATAACTCTCCTTTTAATACACCTTCTCTTAATCCAAATTTAATTTCTTCTTTGGTTAAAGGCTCACCGGAGAAGAATTTTTCCAATAACTCATCGTTGATTCCAGCTACATCTTCGCACAACCTGTTGTGAAGCTCGAAAATAATCTTTTTCTTGTCATCATAGATGATGTCGTCTTCACAAATTTTCTTCAGCTCGTTATATTTCCTGGCTTTTAGTTCTACTACATTGATATATCCATCAAAGTTTTCTTCCTTACCTACAGGATAAGAGAAAGGAACACATTTCTTTGCATCGAGTTTATCTTTTATCTCTTCAAATAAGTTGTTGAAGTTAACTTCTTCCTTATCCATCTTGTTTAAAAAGATGAACATAGGAATTCCTCTTCTCTTCAAAAGCTTGAAAGCTTTGATTGTTCCGTTTTGAACACCTTTGGATGCATCTATTACAAGAATTGCACCTTTGACTAATTTAGTAAGACCAATGGTCTCAAAAATAAAATCGTCATTTCCTGGTAAATCGATAAGATTGATTCTATATCCATTTCTTTCTATAGGCACTATCGCAGACTTTAAAGAAGTCTGTTTTTCTTTTTCTTTAGGAAGAAAATCGGAAAGAGTGTTCTTCTTTTCAATACTTCCTTTGGCAGATATTAGGCCGTTGATATAAGCCATCGATTCTATCAAGGAAGTTTTTCCACTTCCTTGATGACCTACCACCATCACATTTCTAATATTTTCGGGTTTATATTCCATAGGTTTCCTCCTTTATTATGTGAAACCGCTTACACATAATTTAGTATATTTCTTTTATAAATAAAAGACTTTTTATTTAAAAACTAATTAGAATCATTAAATTTTTTGCTATGTCGAGGTCGGTAAGAAAAGTTTTTTTAAAAAAATGAAAATAATACTTGCAAAGTTAATTCAACTATGGTTTAATTACTACCGCTGTCGAGATGGATCTGTGGTGTAGTGGTCCAACATGTCTCCCTGTCACGGAGAAGATCGAGGGTTCGAATCCCTCCAGATCCGCCAGTTATGCAGACGTAGTTCAGTGGTAGAACCTCAGCCTTCCAAGCTGATTATGCGAGTTCGATTCTCGTCGTCTGCTCCACTGAGTTATAGATAATCCAGGTTCAACCTGGATTTTTTTGTTTCTATGGAAGTTATAATATGCAACTTTTAAAGAGGCTTTTATGGAAAAGAAAAAATTGTTCAACATCAGTAGAATCCTTGTAGATTCTCTTATCGTCATATTTGTTTTAGCTTCAACTTTAATGATGGCTTTTAGAGGTCAAGGAACCTTAGCTTCTAAAGGTGTGGAAATGTTTAAGTATTACACCGTCGATAGCAATATATTGATGGTAAGCGTTAAAGATATCCT
>FR878746.1 GCA_000434395.1 Clostridium sp. CAG:568
CTCACGTGCACTAGAGAGTTTTTAGAAATAAAATGTTTTTGATTCTATAGATTTATATATGTTGTCACCCCACTTCCATTAATTAGGCTATTTGATGGATGCGTACTTTTAAAGATTTATCACCTTTATAATACTTAAAGTTGATTTATTTTATTAAATATGTAGAATAGCTTCGTTTGGATTATTTAAATAGTTTCTGATATCTATGAATACTTTATTATTTGCTTTAATCTCGCTATTATCAATAAAACCTTTGGTTG
This sequence comes from Clostridium sp. CAG:568, assembly GCA_000434395.1. Taxonomy (GTDB): domain Bacteria; phylum Bacillota_I; class Bacilli_A; order RFN20; family CAG-288; genus CAG-568. Next base: position 261 of record FR878746.1, read on the forward strand.
TATTGAATAGTACACCTACTCAATTAAATGAGAATAGTAATACTGATTTAATAGATGATAGCAATTTTACTAATCTTGTTGTTTTTGCTCGTTTTAATGGTGAAGAGGAGTTTATCGACAAGACTTATGATAATGTTAGTACAAAAAATATAGTCGATAATATGTATAACAAATCATATTATTCAGTTGGTGAATATTTTAGATGTGTATCTAACGATCATCTAAGGATGAATACTGTTTATCTTTTCGATGATGGTGGATCATTAGAATTGAGCAACACCCGTTCATATTATTCTGAGAAGACATCTACAAATCCTAATGGGTATGAACCTAATCAAAAAGGATCTAGATCATATGATTTATTAACTGATTGGAGCACTACGATCAATCAAGTACTAAATAAGACCAACCGTATATATGATGTAGATGGTAATCCAATTTATGATACTTCTATTTTGGATAAGGATGGAAATGGTGAAATAGATTGTTTGACTATTATCTATGGTCCGGCATCCAGTGATTTAAGTGCTTCCTATAATAGTTTGCTTTGGAATTACAAGGATTATTATAATGCTGTAGAGTATAGAGTTAATGGATTGTATAAAACTAGCGGTAATTATGTCCAAATGACTGTATCCTTTACTGATGATGGTTTATATACAGATAAGAACGGATATAAGATTGCTTTTACTTCTGTAGCAACTCATGAGACAGGCCATGTATTTGGATTGAAGGATTTATATAGGAGTAAAGATATGTCTTCCAAAGTCTATTTTATGTCTGCGATGGCGAAGCATATTTCTCCTGTTCCTCAATATATTTCATCTAAAGAAAGAGAAAGCTTAGGCTGGACTGAAAAAGATGAAATTAAAACAATGTACAAGAATGGTGAATATACTATTCATTATGTTAGTGATACATATTCAAATAACGACACTATCTGCTATAAAATCGATTTAGGTAATAATTACAGTGCTTATTTAGAATATAGAAATTTCCAAAATTCAGGTAATAGATTTGACTGCCAAAACAAACCTCTAGTTAAAAAGGATGGCACTAATTATGTCGGATTGAATATAAAGAGTGGATTAGTGTGCTTCTTAGCTCGTAATGATAAAAAATATCCCAGCAATCTCAATACTAGTGGAAATAATTGGGAAATGTTAGTTTTGGGTGAAGAAACAGATACGACAAGAAGCAATGCTGCTTTAACTCCAGAAGATGGTGTAACTTATTTAAATAATAAGATAAAGGTAAAAGTAAATAGCATCACTGATGATTCATTAACTTTTGAAATCGAGGGAATAGATGAATCTACAAAACCTATTGTTACTGGTGTCTCTATTTCTACTTATAAAGATTCAATGCAAAACGGCGAATCTTATCAGTTTAAAGCAACATTAGATGGACACAACTTAACGGGATCGGAGACAATAGATTGGTCTATTCAAGGAAATACTAGTAGTAATACTAAAATCAGTTCTACTGGTTTATTGGAAGTGGGGTCAGATGAAAATAGTAGCTCTATTATTGTTAAAGCCTCATATGGAGATTCAATATTTGATACTAAAGAAATCATTATTACTTCTCCTCATACATTAGTTCATCATGAGAAGGTTGATGCGACATGCAAAGACACAGGGATGAAAGAATACTGGTACTGTAAAGAATGCAATAAGTATTTCCTAGATGACGAACATAAGAATGAAACAACTTTGGATGACCTAATAATTCCAGCCAGCGATGTTCATACTCCAAAGACAATTCCTGGTGTCGATTCGACTTGTTCTAAGGAAGGATACACGGATGAAGTTATTTGTTCAGTCTGTGGTAAGGTTCTAACACCATCGGAAACAATAGCTAAGAAGCCACACATCATTAAAATAATTGAAGGTGTAAAGCCTACATGTGAAAAAGATGGATTGAGTGATGGTAAGATTTGTTCAGTTTGTGGAGAAGTGATAGAAGAACAAAAAATTCTACCTAAAACAGGTCATGCACCTAGCGATTGGATTATCGATAAAAATCCTACCAATACTGAATTTGGATCAAAGCATAAAGAATGCACCATTTGTCATAAAGTATTAGTAGAAGAAAGTATCGATAAATTAAAAGATGATAATAGTAACAATAACAACAACAATAATCAAAACAAAGATGATAACCAAGGTGATAAAAAAGAAGTTAATCTTCCATTGATTATCACTGCCTATTCGATTACTTTTGGTGTTCCTTTATTGCTTTTGACTACAGGAATAATAGTTGTAGTAGTCGGTGGTTTAAAAAGAAAGAAATAATATTTGTTTTATTTTTCCTTAGGATTGTGCATTGGTATTTTCTATTACATGTGTTTTACATTCTGTTTAAAGAAATAAAGGATGGCTATATTAGTTTTCATGCTTTTTATTTATCATATAAAAGTGTGGATCTATGATTTCTTAAATTATAAGATAACTTTTTTCTTTATAGTCGGAATAAATAATTAGCAATATTCATTATAGTTAATCAATACTCTTCTTCTTGTGTTTGTTTTGTCGCACATATCATACAATTTCTTTCTTAATTCGCTCATTTGTAGTACTCCCTTAATGGCACTTATATGCATCGCTCTAAAAGGCTGATTTATCAAGATTTAAGTAAAGAAAAAGAGTGGCCGTTAAGCCACTCTGTGTTATATAGCAATAGCTATACCTAAACTTTGATAAAAGAATTTACTTTGCCTTAAGTTCCTTTAATTCCATATCTAGGAATCTTATACTTATTGCCTCTCAATTCGATAGTTGCATAATTTGTTAAAACCTGTAAAACTTTTGGTTTTAATCCATCGCATAGGTATTGCTCCTCTTCTTCATCTGCGAGAAGAATATCTTCAACTGGTGTCTTTTTGAAATAGAACGGGTAATATTCATATGCATCAAGATAAGCCAATACATAATATTTATCATTTTTTGACATTATGAAACACACATCTGGCAAGCCTATGTTATCCCATTTTTCTTCAATTTCTTTTATTTCTTTTTTATCGTAGCAAAACATAATAATTCTACGGGTTTACAGTATATGTTGTGTAA
>FR878747.1 GCA_000434395.1 Clostridium sp. CAG:568
CCAATGTCACTAACTTAAGGCGACATTGATTAAGGAATGACTTACGAGACCTGCCTTTAAATATAGGTCGGTCTTTTTTCTTTTTTTAGGCATGTTAAAAGGGTAACAATTATCTCTTCACACTACTTTTCGAAAAAAATCTAACGATTAGTAATTGCTTCTATACGACATTCGAGAATGATTCTTTGCTTTATGTTCTCTGCTGAAGCTCCTATTGGGCCTTATCGGCGTGAGATACCTGTCTATCTCTTTTATTATATTGTCAAAACTCTCTTTTCGAATTCTGCTGCTTGGATGCATCAATGCTTTTACCAGATTCCTTTTGACTGCGCCGATTGCCACGCTTCTGTTATGCTTCATCTGATGTTTCTTGCCTTGGATCAATGAACATTTTCTTTCCATGATAATGAACTGGACCATGTTGAAGACCCAGGCGCATGCGTAGATATCCTGCAGAATCAGTCTTTCTCTTCTTCCGCTGAACTCTTCAAGCTTCAAGTCTTTCTTCATGTCCCTAAATGCGGTTTCTATATCCCATCTGGCATGATAGAGCTCTTTTAATTCTTCGATCGAAGCTTCATCATCACTTAAATTCGTTATCAGAAATTCCTTCTCTTCTTTTCCGATGTCAATGATTGCCATGCGTATTACAAACGTTTTTGAAAGCACTTCTTGAACCAGCTCCGTTTCGTTTCTGAATCCATTGGTGTTCGCGCGGGTCAGCCGGACTTTGAATGTTTTGTCTACTTCATTATCGCTTTCCATTTCCCTCCTGCATTTTGATAGAACGTATGTGCTTATCCTGAAAATGTACTTCATCTTCGAATTGTCGAATAAATTGAGCAGCTTGAAACTGAAATAGCCTCGATCGAAAACAACCAACGTCTTGCTTTCTTCTTCTTTTTTGATGCTGCCCAGCAGTTCTATGGCATGGCCTCTTTCGTCATGACTGTATTCATCGATTGCAATCCTCTTTATCATATGGTTGTATACATCGCTGAGGCCGGAAAGCTTGATCATATGCGGCATGTTGTCAGGGGCTGTCTTCGCCGTGGGCTGGATATCGGCAATTGTCTCGAATTCCGTGTCAGATGGCAATACCAGATCGGATCCGTCTATCGCAAAGACATGGAATGACTTGAACTTCCTCATTTCGCTTTTGCGTATTCTCGTCTCATCATCGGTAAAGTCCTCGAACATTTCTTTTACGGCACCCGGAGAATATTTCATTCTCGCCTTATAGAAGCCGACATCGGAGATATCGATATCGCTCATGCCGGAATCCTCGAGCAATATTTTGACCTCCTGTCGTTGAGCCATGCCCCTTTGAGACAGCATCTGCAACAGCAGATTCTCCGGCGATACCTTTCTATGGCGGGTAAACGCCGTACGGTTATTGCCACGTATGGTGTTAATCTTGTTGAGATGATATCCTTGGATTGTCTTTCTCCATCTTCTGAAAACATCATGGCTCATAGGTTGTCCCATCCTTGTAAACAAGCTTCGGCTTATCTTTTGAAAAGGCTGCCTTTAGGTATGGTATGGCCTCACTATCAACGGCTCCGATGTATTGAACCGTCTCTTGTATGACCTTGTCCCCGACCCTCCTGCTTCTCACTACAGATGCATAATTTTGATTTCCTTTTTTCCAAACTCT
>FR878748.1 GCA_000434395.1 Clostridium sp. CAG:568
TTTTTTACTTCTTTTTGCTTCTAGTAGATGCTGTTTCCGAAGAGTTGATTTCGTAACAGCCCCTTTTTTGATATTTATAATCAATAGTAGTTAATTATCATTGCTTTTTCATTGACAATTTTAATTTTAGGCTCTAGTATAAAAAACAAAGGGAGGTTGTTATGAATTCTTTGATTATACTTTCGCTACTTTTTGAGTTAATTCAATCCACTCCAGTCTATTTGAAAACTGGTGATTCGTATTTGCTTAAAGATTTTGTAGGAAATCAATTTATTTTAAAAGACGATGGCAGCTCATATTTTATTTATGATTCAAATAATAATTTTATAGAAGGATCATTTTATACACCATCACCGTATAGTGAATCTCTTCAGGAAGATAATGAGTTATTTTATCTTGGACCAGCTAATTATTATGTAAAACACAAAAATAAATATTATGACCTTTTTCAAAATCAAGAAGTTAATTTTTCTATCCTAAAAGATAAGTCATTTGTTATGCGGAAAGATTATAATTATGAATCAAAAAATGAAGATGCAGATTCAAATATTTCATATGCTTCTTTTGATGTTAATGAATTCAACACTATTAAAAATGCATTATATTTTGAACAATTAACTCAATTTCCTATGAATTGGTTTGGTGAATGCGGATTTATTGCTTTATCAATATTACTTGGATATTACGATACTTTTTATAATGATGATTTTATTCCTAACGATAAAACATATAATGCTAGATATTATAAAAATGTAAATGATACATTAGAATTTGACCACTCAAAAGAGGAAGCTTTATTAATAAAAGGAAAGGTGCCTTTTCAAGGATCTTTAGGTTATTCATTGAACACTTGGTCAATTATGCCTGGAACTAGCTATGCAATGCGAGATTACTTCCTTGATTGTTTTAAATCTACCATTCTCGGAATAGGTGGGACAAGTGGATATCCAATGAGTTCTTACGATCTCAACGCTTCTTTTGATAGGTATATGGAATATAACTGCCCATCTATCCGAGGGGAATTTATGGAAGGCAGGAATGTAGCTAATCCAATGAGTTTTTATATTGATAGGAATATTCCATTTGCTCTATTGTTAGCCTCATCATATAAATATGACAATAATAACGAAATTTCTTCTGGTGAAAAAGCACATATTGTTGTTGCGTATGGCTATAAAGATGATTGTTATTTAGTTCATATGGGATGGAATCCGGGAGGGAAAAATTATTCTAAAGTGATGATTAGCAAATATGTTTCTATAGGTAATTTTGGAATTCAATATACAGGAAAGCATAAATGTTCACATAACGTGTGCACTTCAGGGTCACCAATTGTTAGTGTTTGCGGCTGTGGTAGTTTTTCTTTTGATTAATGATAATATGGCTAAAGAGAAATTTATTAAGTATCACATTTGGAATAGTTTGAGACCTTATGGTGAAGCAAGCCATGATAATGTGATGAAATACTTTAAGTCGACTGGAACATATTACTATGAATTTTTTAATAAAGGATTGACTGCAAAGCAATCATACAAACTAAGTTTAAGGAAAACAGATAAAGACATTCAAAAGGAATATTCTGCAAATATCTATGACAAGTATTATCCTTTGATTGTGATATCGATAATGTTATTTTTCGGACTTATAAATATGATTATAGGTTTAACTGGATATAAAAATGGTGAATTAGGTGTTTGGATGTTATATATATTTCAAGACTTAATAACATTAGTTCTCTTAGGAGAAGCCATATTTAGAAAATGTTATAAAACTTTATTTGGCTGGATAGTATTATTAGTTTTCTTAATTGGATCCTGGTCTTTCTTTGGATATAGTTTGAATTACTTTGGAGCTGCTCTTCCAGACATAAAATATAATTACATTTATACTTTTCCTGGATTGATATATAAGGCTAAGTATTGGAGTGGTGACTTGGTTGAATCAGTTTATTTCTTCGACCCTATCTTATCTATTGGATTGATCATGTTATTTATTTACTTAGCTATAGTTATAGTAAAGTCGATAATTAATAAAAGACTCGATAAACAAATAGAAGCAATTTGAAATAGCATTTAGTAAGTTGATTAAAAAAAGAGATTGCTGTTTGTTTGGCAATCTCTTTTTGATTAATCGTTATCTTCGATTAAATATGTTTCGTAATGATCTACTGAGTCACCGGCTTTGAGTGTTATATGGGATAAGCCTAAAGCTATTTGCTGAGGCTCTAGAGCCAAAGCACGTCTGTTATGAAGGATAAGACCTTCTGCATTTTCAAACTCATATTTAGAGCATGAAGCATCAGCGTAGATGTTTATAGCTTCGAAGTCAGTGAACAATGACAACTTAACTTTTCCACCTTTATAAATGACTTGAGGTTTATCTTCTTGAACTTTATCGAAGACGAATAAGTGATCTATTGTTTTCTCCCAGATTGTCTTTTCAATGACATCGAGCTTAGGTCCTAATACAGACATGCTTCTAAAATTCATGCATTCAGGAACATTGTCGATTCCAGTTACTAACTGACTCTTACCATCGTTTGTTCCCCATTTAGAGGCATTTATATATAAGGAATCATTAGATATATTTTGAATTCCATTGATGTCCCAGTATAAATGGTTAGAGAAGGAAACTATAGTGTCCTTATCAGTAGTTGCATGATATCTGATGGTGAATTGATTCTTACCCTCGATGAATTCATAAGTGATTTTTGTTTCTAGATTTCCGGGATATCCATTTTCACCATCTTTATCAGTAAAAGTGAATTCTACTAAAGTTTTACCATCAGCGTTAATAATAGAATAGTCGAAAATTTTGAATGACATGGAATTCATTTTTCCACCATGGATACAGAATCCTTGTTGTTGTTCTATCAAATGATAATTTTTACCATTGATAGTTATATCGCAGGGAATACGTCCAGCAGTTCTAGCCAAGGTCTTTCCGTTGAATTGAGTATCTTCTGGGTACATCTCTCTCTTAGGAGCGAGATTAATCAAATTCCCATCCCAAAGTACTTCCCAAACACCGGCACCAATCGAAGAAAGAATAACAGTCAACCTTCCGTTTTCAACTTTTATGTAGTCAGTCTTCTCGTCATGCATAATACTTGTTTTTATCATGTCTTTATCCTCAGTTCTTTAATAGTTTAGTCTTTTTTCTTTTATCTTTAAACCTAAACTTTTCACGATTTATACT
>FR878749.1 GCA_000434395.1 Clostridium sp. CAG:568
TGCAACAGCCCCTTTTTTTATGTTCAAATATAAAGTTGTTATTGTCTCTTTTTCCTTATGATGATGTGTCTTTCTTTACCATCTCCTACGGATGGTGACTCAAGATCAGGGAATCCTAAAATAACATTGTGAACAACTCTTCTCTCATCGGCAGGCATAGGATTTAAAACTGTTGGAACACCACTTTCTTCGACATCTTGAGCTAACTTGTTAACCAAAGCTGTTATCTTTGCGTATTTGTTTTCTTTATAATCACCACAATTTAAAAGTATTCTATACTTTCCACCAAAATGATTGAAACAAGCAGATCTTGTCAAGTTATTCAAAGCTTTGAGTGTTTCTCCATTCTTGCCTATAACTTTTGATCCCTCATCTGTTTGAATATCGATAGTGATCACACCAGAGGTCTTATCAAAATTTCTAATATATGTGGCCTTAGCACCTAAAAAAGCCAGCATCAAATCTAAATATGATGTCGCATAACTAAATACAGTGAAGTTATTAAATATTCCTATAATGTATTTACTCGAGAACAAATCTTTTTTGTGGCTGATAATATTAGCTTTAGTCTTTAATACAGTCACTGGTATTCCTAAATCTTTAGAAGCATTATTCAATGCTTCCATAATAGTTTTACCTTCGTATGTCTTCATAACTACCTCCTGTCTTTCTCAAAATGAAAAACTCCTAAGGTCTGGATTCATTTAAAACTTAAGGAACAATTCCTTTTTCTAACCGATTAATTCTACCATATACGTATAAAATTAAATAGGGTATCAATCAATTTATTAGTTTTTATGGAATTCTTCACTCTTCTTGCTTCTTCCCATCAGCCTCTTAATAACCTCTTCTACCGGTTCGTTATTAAAGATGATTGAGTTAATAGCTTTTACGATAGGCATGTCTATTTTATATTTGTCAGCCATCTCTAATATATTTGGAAGAGTATATAATCCTTCTACTGTATGAGCTGTAGTTGTATCACCATTGAAATTATATCCAAAAGAGTAATTTCTACTGGTAGGAGAAGTACATGTCAGAATCAAGTCTCCTATTCCACTCAGTCCTAATAAAGTAGTTTCTTTCCCACCTCTATTCAATACTATGTTGCCTAATTCGTGTAAAGATCTAGTCAAATAAGATGCTTTAGTGTTATATCCAACTTTCTTTCCATCCAAGAATCCAGACCCTATGGCATAGACATTCTTCAATGCTCCGCAAAGCTCAACACCGATAACATCATCAGAAGTATAGACCCTAAAGAAATCTGATGAGAAATCGTTTTGTAGCTCTTTACTCAAATCACTGTTTTCACTAGCTATTACAACGCAAGTCGTTTTCTTTTGAATTACTTCACTTGCAAAAGAAGGCCCGCTCAACACAGCCAACTTTAGTGAAGAAATATAAGGTTTTAATCTTTCAGAGAGTATTTCTCCATTATCTAATCCCTTTGCAGTTAAAACAACATTCTTATCATGAATTTTATCTTTTATCGATTCGGCTAATCCAACAGTCGCTTTGACTGGAACAGACAAAACCAAAGTATCAGAATTAGATAAAGCTTCATCAATAGAAGAAGTCATCTTAATAGAAGATGGGAAGACAAAAGGATCAAAATACTTGCTTATATGTTCTCTATTAAATAAATCGACTTGCTTTTCATCTCTAGCCCATACTTTTACAGGAACATTATTGTTATTTAAGACAAAAGCTAAGGCTAAGCCCCAACTACCACCACCTAATATTGAAATCATTTATCTTCTCCTTTTCTTTATTCTAATATTAAAAATTAATATTAGTTATGGTTTGTTCAAATAAAAGAGGTCTTTACTGATGTGATATTTACTACAAAATTCCACTAATTTTAACTTCTTGTATAAAAGCAACTCAAATTTAAAAACCAGCCAATTTGGCTGGTTGTTTAATTAGCGGGAGTTTCTAATTGATTGGTGGTGTTTGGATCTACGCATAGCAGCTAAGCTATTATCTGTTCCACCTTTTCCAAATCTCTTATGTCTATCACGTGAAGCAATAGCTTCGGTTATAAAGACCTGGAATATTGAAATGATAGCACCGAAGAACCAATACATGGACATGCCAGCAGGTAATGTTATACCCATGATTACCATGAATATCATCATGATAATGGTCATCCATTTACTCATCTTATTGGGATCCATAGACATATCGCTGTTAGGATTCTTCACAGCTTTCTTAGTGTTGAAGAACCTACTGGTCTTCCACTTGTTGAACCACTGTGCTGTAGTCATAGAGAAGAACTGACTCAAGAACATCAATACTAACATGATTCCTGCCAATACTCTAGTTCCCATAGCTAATGAAGTACCGGTTGAATTCATAATTACATCAGACATCTTAGCAGTCAATTCAACACCGAAGAAGTTACCACTACTCAAAGCAGCTGATCCTTCCAAAGCAGCCCAAACACAAATGAACAACGGGAATTGAATGATCAATTGAACGATTTGCAACCAAGGTTTGACATGATGCTTCTTGTATAAAGCACTGACTTCGCGAGACATCATCTGCTTCTCATTCATATCAGTCTGTGCGTTAGGATATTTAGCTTGGATTTCACTCACTTCTCCTTGAAGCTCAGTCATTCTAGATTGAGATTTAGAAGTAAAGACTGTGAAGATAACCAAAATTATACGAACAATCAAGGTGACTAAGAATATAGCAGCCAATTCAGCCCATCCGCTTCCTGCACCGAACAAATCGACGAATGTGTTGACCAGCCAACCTATTGGCCATACTAACAACCCTTCGAGGAATCCATATTCGCTGAAGGCTTGTCCCCAAGTCTTGTTTTGAATATAAATCTTATTTCCTTCTTGTCCGTACATTCCACCAGTACCAGAAGTATTCAATCCAGCACGATTAGAAGAAATCGCTGTATTCAACACCTGCTTATAATAGGTCACGAATGCATTAGAAGGTGCACTAGCAATTCCAATTTCATCACGGGCAGACATAAACCATAAATCCATGTTGTCCCATAACGTAATCTTGTCATCCTTGTATCCAGCAAACAAAGTCACTGCTTTTGCCGATTGGAAGCAAGAAAGATAATAATTTCTATCATCTTCCTTAGAGAAATCCAACTTGGCCCAATCACTTCCAAAGCGAGTTTTTCCATGCTTGACTGCTTGGACAATCTCTTCGCCGAATATTGAATTAGCAGTAGCTTCATCATTTGTGGTGAGAAGCTTGTCATTCAACCAAGTCTGAGGTTTGCTGAGACCATTAGCAAAGGAAGAATTGTTGTCTTTCTTAATTGGTGTCACAGTAGGAACTTCAGTATTAAAGTCAATTTCATATCCGACACTAATATAGTCGAAGAACTTCTGATCAGGAACTGCTACAGCTCCTAAATTTTGGTTGTATGTTCCTGAAGACAAAGCATAGAGATAATTCTCACCGGTCTTGGTAAATTTAGCTTCTTCAGTCACTTTCTTAGTGGATTCATCATAAGTCGAATTTGCACTATCTTGTCCGTACATCTGAACATAAAGTTGGTTAGCTTTATCAGAATCAGATGTAAAGGCCTTAGTACATGATGAGAGGAATAATAAGCCACAAACAAAAATGGCAAAAAAGAGGAATATCCTCTTTATTGCCTTGTGCTTCTTTTCCTCAGATTTATCAATAGTTGCTTCTTGTTCTATCATTTAACACTCCCGTCTAAAAGCTTATTCAAGGCTTCTTTTAAATTGCTGAGGTTCTGCTCAAACGAATTTTGAAGAAAAGAAGGCTTAGGAATGATGACCACATCGATATGTTTACTCAAAACATCAAATCTAGCAATCATCGCACGGATTTGGCGTCTAACACGAACTCTGACCACAGCCTTGCCAACTTTCTTGGAAACTGATATTCCAATTCGGGCATGACCTTCTTTGTTCGATTTGACAGCCACCAAATAGCCATCCACCTTCGCTTTTTTTCCTTTATTAAGGACAGATGTAAACTCCTTGTTGTCGAGCAGCCTATTGATCTTTTTCATAAACTAGATCAAGGGAGGCTTAAAGGCCATTAGGCCTGGACAAGTCTTTTACGTCCCTTAGCACGTCTGTGGGAAAGTACCTTTCTTCCACCGACAGTTGCCTTGCGTGCACGGAATCCACAAGTGTGAGCTCTCTTTACCTTAGAGGGCTGATAAGTTCTTTTTGTTGCCATAATAAAAACTCCTTAAATAATAAAAGTATGCTTAAAGCTTATCTAGTATATATACGAAGTATTTTGTTTTCAAGAAAAAAGCCATCTAAAAACGCTTAGATACCTTGTTTATAAAGGTATAGCTCAATAATAAGGATAAAAAAAAGACAAAAAGTATAGTTTTTGCTATATCTATCAATTACTACCTAGTATTTACTTTCTTTCATGCGTTATAATCGAAAAGTATAGCGGAGTTGATTAATATGGTTAAAACTAGTGAAAAAATTGATTGGGCTTTATTCTTTTTAACCCTTTTCTTCGGTTGGTTTGGATTAGAGAAATTCTATGTAAAGCCTAGTTGGAAAGAAACTTGGAAGTTTTGGTTAGTAAAGTTCGGATACAACCTCATTTTTGTAGGAATCATTTGGAACATTTGGGATTTAGTAATGATTCTTTTAAAGAGATATCAATTCGACGCAAGAGAATATTTTGCCTAATCAAATTTAATCTTTGATTTATCGAGAGCAATTTCAACAGCTTTTTGAGGATTTACCATCAAAGTCATCGATGGGATTATAGTCATAGGTTGTTTGCCTAAATAGATCAAAGTCGCATTTAAAATCACATAAGTAGCAATAGTATCATTGTCGCTTATAAGACAGTTAGGAACAACGAAGTGCAATTGTCCATCCTCATCTTTGTAGGATAGGTACATTGCACTTTTTGATTCTTCTTTAGAAAGTAGTTCTAATCCATTTTCCTCAAATCCATAAGCTAATTCATCAATAAATTCATTGGATAGATTAGAGAATCTAAAGTTACCTCTATATAAAGAATCCACATCTAGTTTTTGCACACCATATCCGTCAAATCTGGAATCTTCGTCATCAGATAATATTATTGCTTTCTTAGCTCTGGATAATAATAAAACTAATTCATCAGTATCATACTTCTTAGGATCAAAGATAAAAATATAGTCAAATACAACTTTAGATAACGATAATGAATTAGATGTCGATATTTGAAGAGGAGAGACTAATTTAGCAAATTCTTCATAATTATCTAAAACTCTATATGGATACAAATCTCCTCCATATCTATATGAGTCTTTTGCTTTTTGTGCGTTTAAATTTGTAGTCCAATAAGAAAGAACTCTATTCTTTAAAATTGTACTGACTTGTATACCATCATCATTGATAGTATAAGGTTCATAGCAGCACAAAGCCATTGAAGCTTTATTAGGAGAATAGAAGCCTTTCTCTTCTTTTTCTATTGCAATAGCTTTATAAATAGAGTACCAATAATCATTTTCGAAATTGTCTAAAGGTTCATCGACAGCGTCAAACATCGTTATTGCGCTTTGTATTGTCGAACTGGCATTCTTAATTCTAGTCAATAACTCGACATATTGTTTAAACTCAATGTAATTAACCTCTTCTTTCTTTTTCAACTCTAGTTTTAAATTAGTGAAAGATAAAGTTTCTTCATGGAATGATTGAGTGAATATATCTCTTAAATTCACAAAATCTTCTCTGACAGCTGCTAATGCTAATTCTACGTCTCTAACTAAATCTCTTTCTTCTTCTCTAAAATTATAATCATTGAATATCTCTTGAATAAAATTATTAATATTCTTGTCACATCTCTTATCGGAAGAAATCAATCTCTTATATTCATCCAAGAAATTTAAGGCATCCAAAGCCTTCTTAGGTCCTTCATCACTGTATAAAACAAGACCAAATAAATCCTCGGATTCTTGAGTCTTCTTTTCGAATTTAGACTGACTAGTAAAATAATTATCCAATGTCACTATGAAATCAAGTAAATCTCTTTTATCACGGAGAGTTGCTGCTAACAATCTCTTTCCTTTTTTTCTCTTAAGAAAAGAATGACTCTTGGCCAAAATTAAATAATCTTTTAAAGGTTCATCCAATTTAGAAAGATTAGATACATATTCACATATTTGTTCGAAATATTGATCTTTCTTTTCTTTTAAATTAGATAAAGTCATAGCTATAGGCATAGCTTTGGGATTATTTGAAATGTCAAAAAAGATATCCGAAAAGCCATTGTATTCCAAAATAATTTTAATTTTTTTCAATGCCGAATCCAAAGCTTCTATAGAATTAATAATTCCAAAACCCCATTCTTTACAATTTGCTTTTTCTATTTGTGTTTGAAGTTTATCGATATGATTCCATGCAATGTTTAAAGACTCACGCATAGCAGAAAATACTTCTTCCCCACCTAAAGCTTTCAAAGAATATAATGGATTATTTCTCATTCTATCTTTATTAACATAAATTGCTTTTTCAAAGAACTTAAAGAATTCTTGATCATTTTCAAAATCAGTTTCGTTATAATTACTGATATCTAAAGGAATAGACTTAGATCTTTTACTATGGTACTCGGAGAACTTATTAACACCCGTTAATGTATCTTCTCCGGTCTTTAAAATCGATGAGTTAGTATTGTGATAGCATCTTATAAATTCATTTAATTCTCTGTCCCAGTTCTTCTTATACAATGCAGGTAGATCCTTCATCGGTTTTATATCAGTCGTAATTACTCTCTTAGCTTCATTTATTAGATTATATTTCTTATCACCAAAATAATAATTAGGAACAACTACACTATAACTTGTATCTCGCAACAAGGAAGTAATCTTGTTTTTTTCATCCTCATCTTTTGCAGCTAATAAAATCGTATTTCCTTTTATTAGCTTTTCTTTAAGAAAATATTTAAAACAAATATCATTCAGTTTTTTGTTATTTCCTTTAACAAAAACTACACTTTCGTTATCTAGTTTTTCATAAATCATCTTTAACGGATATAAAGGACATTTGTCAACTTTATATCCTATTCCATAATTAGGATGAAAATCATTCATTCTTCTTATAGGCTCGTTATTTTTATCTAAGCAAGACCATTTTAAATACTCTAATAATACACTTTGGCATACTACACATTTATCTTCTATAACTATAGAGTCATTTATTTTAGATTTATAAAACTTTAATAGCTTATCATAATCGACATATCCATATGGATTATTTAAATCTACTCCATATTCTTTTTTTATAGATTCTATCAAAGGCTTATTTATAATTGGATTAAATCTAGATTCTTTGTAAGAATAAATCCCGTTGTTAAATCCTGAGAAATCCAAAGCAATGGATAAAAGATATCCACTTACTTTATTTGTTTTTATATAAATAAAGCTTAAAGATATATTATTTTTAATCTTTTCAATATCATCACTAGAAGCATTTAAATCCAATGCTGATACTCCATCAAAACTATGAACTACAAAACCATCATGACTAGTTGTTAAATTTAAAACCTTACCGTCTAGCAATAAATAAAATAGATTCCTGGGATTTGAATTTAAGAGCTCAAAAGAATCACAATCCTTATTTCCTATAAGGATTTGTCTTCTCTCTTCTTGTTTTGCTAGGTAGTTTTCTAATAATGTCATGCTTTGATTATATACCTTGAGGTTCTTATAATATTCTAATGATTATATATTAAACTAAAACAACGAATAGGAGGACTAGATACCCTGATGGAAAACAAAAATATTCTTTTCTTTCTAACACCTAAGTCACAAGTAGCTTATTGCTTAGATACTTTTACGTTGAGACAAGTAGTGGAAAAAATGGATTTCCACCATTATGCGGCTATGCCTATCTTAAACAAAAAAGGTAAATACATAGGTGCAATTACTGAAGGAGATCTCCTTTGGACTATCAGAGAGAAAAATGAATTAAATTATCAAGCATCAGAAAAGATACCTTTAAAAGAAATAAAGCTGAGAAGAACCTATAACCCTGTGAAAATATCCTCTACTTTAGAGAGCTTAATGGATTTAATCGAAAATCAAAACTTTGTTCCTGTTGTAGATGACAACGATATTTTTATTGGAATCGTTACAAGAAAATCAGTTCTAAAAGAATTCGAAAGACAAATGAAAGAAGAATAATAATATGACTGAATTAGATACCATCGTAGCATTAGCAACTCCAAGGATGACTTCAGCCTTAGCGATAATAAGGCTATCTGGATCAAAAACTTTGTCGATACTAGAGCACATACAAAAGAAAAAAGCTGAAAACATCATTCCAAATCAGTCTTTCTTTGCAAACATATATGAAGATATAAGCACAAAAGAGAAGCCGATAGATCAAGCTGTTATAACTTTTTATAAAGGTCCAAAATCTTATACAGGTGAAGACACAGCTGAATTCTCTATCCATGGTTCTCCTTTAATCGCTGACGCATTGATGAATGCGTGCGTTAAATGGGGAGCTAGACCGGCACAAAAAGGTGAGTATTCCTTAAAAGCATTCCTAAACAATAAATTAGGCCTACTAGAAGCAGAAGGAGTAAATAATTTAATAAATGCTAAATCAACTTTAGCCAGAGCCTTAGCTTTACAAGCAGTAAAAGGAAAAACAAAAAGACAAATAGAAGATATTAAAAACACTCTGCTCTATGCAATAGGTGAAGCTGAATACTTATTGGAAGACGACTATTCCGATCATCCAGATTACATGGATACACTTCATAAAGTCCAAGAGGAAAAGATCTATCCTCTTATTAAGAACATCGAAGAATTAGAAAGCAAAGCAAACAATGCCTTAAAAGCCTATAATGGAATAAAAGTTGCCATAGTAGGAAAGCCAAATGTTGGCAAATCAACATTATTAAATGCGCTTGTAGGTGAAGAAAAAGCAATAGTAACTCCCATTCCTGGTACGACTAGAGACATAATCGAAGGTGATACTGAAATCAATGGAATTCAATTCCATTTCTTCGATACAGCCGGAATACATGAAACTGATGATGAAGTAGAAAAAATAGGTGTGGAAAGAGCGTTGAACGCAATAAATACTGCCGATTTGATCCTTCTAGTCTCACCCTCTTCGTTTGAGAATGAAGATTTGCCTTCTATTCCAACAGGAAAGAAAGTAATTAAGATTGGAAGCAAATCCGATTTAGGATTTGCCTTAGGTGCTGATGTTGAAATCAATGCCAAAGATGGACAAATAGAAGAATTAAAAAATAGACTGATAAAAGAAGTGTCCTTAAGTTCGACAAACACCGATAATTCATTTATGTCAGAAAGAGATTTATCTTTCTTGGTCAAAGTTAAAGACTTAGTTATAAAAGCTAATCACGCATTAGACAATGGTGGACTTATAGATGCGTTTTCAGATGATTTAAGAAGAGCTGTAGCATTAGCAAATGAAATGTTAGGATTAGATATGAGATCTACCGAAGAAGATATTTATAACACTATCTTCTCAAGATTCTGTTTAGGAAAATAAAATGAAATATATCGATTCACATGCACATCTATCTCAAGGCGATTACGCATTAGATTTAGATGAGACAATAAACAAAGCAGTTAGAAACGACGTCATTCATATCATAGATAATGCCGATTCATTAGATAGTTTTGAAAATGTCTTAAACACAAAAAAGACTTATCCAAATATTATTAAAGCTGCTATAGGAATACATCCTGAATTTTCTGGTAAAGGTGAAGACTATCTGAATACAGCTATTGATTTCATTACGTCTCACATCGATCAAATCGATGCTATTGGAGAATGTGGGTTGGATTATCATTATTTAAACGGAACTTCAAAAGAAGATGAATTGAACACATTTAGAGTCATGGCTTCTATAGCTAAAAAATACAACAAACCTTTAGTCGTTCATTCTAGAGAAGCTTTCGATGACACATATTCAATCTTAAAAGAAATAAGACCGGATAAAATCCAACTTCATTGTTTTTGCTATTCAAAAGAAGAAGCAAAACAACTGATTGATTTAGGACTTAATATTAAATTCTCTTTCGGTGGAGTTCTAACATTCAAGAACTCTGCTATCAATCAAGAAGCTATGCTATCCATTCCCGAAGATATGTTGATATTAGAAACGGATTCGCCCTGCTTAAGTCCTATGCCTTATAGAGGAAAGAGAAACGAACCTTCTTATATTCCATTAATCTTTGATAAGATTTGTTCTTTAAAGAATTTAAAATCCTTTGAAGAAAGAAACTCATTAGCAGATAAGTTATATAAGAATACAATGGATTTCTTTGAGGCTAAATGATTATGAATATAAATGATATACCTTATGAAGATAGAATATACGCCTATGTGGTTGAAGGTGTGACTGATGAAGATAAGTTGAAAAAAGCCGGATGTAAATATGTCATAAGAACTGGTGGAGTCTTTATTCAAGCCGATATCATCAATCTTATCAAAATGACTTCCAAAGTTAGAAAGATAGTCATATTGACTGATCCTGATGGACCGGGAGAAAAGATTAGATATTTAGTAAAGAAAGAATTGGATTCTAATTCTTGGATTGATCTAAAAGCAGATAAAGAAAATGCTAAAAATAGTAAGAAAGTTGGAATAGCACAAATGAAGATGAAAGATTTAGTCGAACTTCTTAAGCCTTTCCTAGACCATGATATAAAATCCAATGAGATTCCTCCTTACGCCATATATAGTTTATATGAGATGAAACTGACGGGGGACAACAGTTCAACTAATAAAGAACATTTAGAAAAGAACCTGGGAATACATATCCCATCATCAAAAACATTATGTATGTACTTAAACATGCTAGCCTTAACTGTAAATCAAATAGATAATTTAAAATCGGAGAAATAAATATGAGTGAAATACAAAGAGTAATGAAGTTGTTAGAAGACAATTCTATTCAACCTAAAAGAGCATTCGGTCAAAATTTTCTAATAGATGAATCAATTATTGAAAAGATAATCAACAGTTTAGATGTCGAAAACTATGAAACAGTATTAGAGATAGGTCCGGGATTAGGTGCGTTGACTATTCCTTTAAAAAAAAGAGCTAAGAGAATGATTGCCGTCGAAGCAGATAGAGATATGGCATCTATCCTATCTAAAGAATTAAAAGATTCAGAAAACATCACTTTAATAAACGAACCTTTTGAGCACTGGAATCACGATGGATTAGATACAACAAATCTACTCGTAGTAGGTAACTTGCCTTATAACTTAACGACTAAGCTATTAGAGTTAACAACTCAAATAGGAGCTAAGACATTAGGCTTTATGCTTCAAAAAGAAGTGGCTGATAAACTCAAATACATTCCTAATAATCCAGAAAACAGTGCATTATCTGCTTATTTAGCTCTATTAGGAGATGCACAAATAATAACTTATGTTCCTCGTGGTGATTTCTATCCCATTCCAAAAGTCGATTCAGCTTTTATAAAGATCGACATAAAGAACAATGTAGACTTCAAAATATATAAAGAACTAAAGAAAATCTATTTGAATCCTAATAAAACTATTCATAACAATGTCAAAAACGGATATCCAAAAGAAGTATTAGAAGCTATAGAAAAAGCATTACCTGACTTGGTAAATAAGAGGGCAAGACAATTAAGTGTTGAAGAAACAAAAATAATAGGTGAAAAATTGGCTGATTTAGATATACTCTAATGTGAATAATTTCCAAAGGATAAAAACACATGATCATTAAAGCTTTTGCAAAGATCAATTTAGCTATAGATGTAAAAAAGAAAGACGAGAATGGTTATCATGATATAGATATGGTTACCCTTCCTATCACTCTCCACGATGTATTAGAAATGGAGCAGTTAATATCTAGACATGGAATCTTCATAACCTCTGACGATCCCTCTTTGATATGTGATGAAGGAAACTTAGCTTTCAAAGCTTTGAAAGCCATGGAAGATAACTTTTCTTTTAGTAAAGGTTATAGGATTCAAATTTATAAGAGAATTCCTATGAATGCCGGATTAGGTGGTGGATCAGCTGATGCCGCTGGTATAATCCGTGCTATTTGCAAGCTTTATAATATGGACGCCCACGATCCAAAGATAATCAAAGTCGCTCGTTCTATAGGGTCCGATGTTCCTTTTTGCTTGCTAAATAAACCTGCCAGAGTTTTAGGAACAGGGGAAAATATAATTCCTTTAGACAGCAAATTAGATTACCACGTAATTATAGTCAAGCCTCATAAAGGCTTATCCACAAAAGATGTCTATGAAAAATACGATACTATTCCAGAAGAAGAAAGAGAACATCCTGATATTTCCGCTTTAATAGAAGCTATTAAAATTGGAGATGAGCAAAAGATGTTCGAAAATATGAAAAATGGTCTTTATAAACCTGCCAGCTTATTATGCCCCGTAATCTCTGGAATATTGAATGACTTCAAGAAGATGGGATTTCCTCTCTACTCTATGACCGGTAGTGGCAACGCATGCTTTGCGTTATCTAAAGATTTAGAACAAATAGAAAAAGCAAAAAACTATTTCACATCATTAAATTACATCACCATAACTGCATCTACAAATCTAACCAATCAAGAAACCATTTACAACTCTTCCTTATTTCCCCATAAAGGTGCTTAAAATGCTAAAATAAACAAGATTCAATCGGAGGAATGACAATGTCTGAATCGATTATAAAAAAGTCGACTTTGGTGTTCAGTTTATCAGCTAATCCTGAATTAGCTAAATCCGTTGCTAAGTTGTTAGGAATAGAAGTATCTCAAGATGAAATCAACCACTTTCCTTCAAAGGAAGTTCTCTGCAAACCTTCTTGCTCTGTTCGTGACAAAGATGTCTATGTAATTCAATCCACCTGCCCTCCAGTAAATGAGAATTTAATGGAGCTTTTGATTTTTGCAGATGCAGTTAAACGTTCTTCTTGCCGTTCATTAACATGCATAATCCCTTATTTTGGATATGCTAGACAAGATAGAAAATCCAAGCCTCGTGAGCCTATTTCTGCTAAGCTTGTCGCCGATTTATTAGTCACTGCTGGAGTAGATAGAGTCGTAACATTCGATATTCACGCTCTTCAAGAGCAAGGATTCTTCGACTGCCAAATGGATTCTCTCTCAGCCATGCCCTTGATCGGCTACACTATCGCAAATGACAATAAAGGTAACTTGGATAATGTAACAATCGTTTCACCAGATCATGGTGGAGTCGTCAGAGCAAGAACTGTTGCCGATTCATTGAATTCTGCTCCTATCGCTATTATCGATAAGAGAAGAAACGACAAGTATCAACCTGAAGTCATGAGTATTATCGGTGACGTCAAAGGTAGAGATTGTTATATCGTAGACGATATGGTCGATACAGCAGGAACTGCTGTAGTAGCTGCACAAGCTTTGAAAAAAGCTGGTGCAAAAACAGTTAAAATGGCTGCAACACACGCAGTATTATCAGACCCCGCCCATGAGAGATTATTATCTTCTACCTTCGATGAATTAATCTTTACAGATACAATTCCTCTCGACAAGAAATTTGATGATATGAGCGATAGAATTAAAATCGTCTCTATCGCACCTATGATTGCAAGTGTCATAGATAGAATTCAATCGGGATTGTCCATTTCTCCTGTCTACGACATGTATAAAAATAAGTAGTAAGAAGTTTATTAGAAGCCATGTTCAACACATGGCTTTTAAAATTCAATTTCATATTAACAACTTAAATAATATTATTAAAATTTTAAATTTGAATTCCTTTCTTCTTAAGAATATATTTATCTAATAACTAGAATATCAAGAACCTTAAAGCACCGCATGAAAATCCCACTGACAATCCACCGACTATATCACTTGCGTAATGGACGGAAAAATAAATTCTTGTGTATCCCATCAAAAAAGGAATCAAAAGGAAAGACCAAGACCATTTTTGTTAAAGGCTAGGAACAGTCCCATTGCAAATGAAGCTATTGAAGTAGCATGTCTGGATGGAAATGAATATCCTTTTTTTGAAAGACTTCAAGCTTGAACCCAATAATCATAATAAATTGAATTCTGATCAAAGAAAGGTCTAGGTCTTGCTATTAAATACAGGGGTGAAAAAATCCCGCGCTTTTTAACTCAGTCAAATGAACAAAAACTATTTCTTGTTTAGAACAAGAATATTACCGCAAAATAACCTTTGCTTTTCCTACAATTCTTGAAAATAATACATATGCTTTCAGTTTCTTTTAAAACCCTTTCAAAGCTTAATAATATTGACTTAAAATTAAGAGAGGTATATAAAAACACCGATTTAAAGTATGGAACAGGTTAAAGGTAAAAAAACGTGGGTTGTTCCAACGATATTCTTCGTTGGACTAGCTATCATCGGTTTAGTTATCGGTGGAGTTTTATGGGCTGTAATAAGCAGTCCAGATTTCTTTACCTGCTTTTGCATTTCCTACGCTCTAGCATTTCCAAGTTATTTCTTGTGGAATACTACTGGGTACCTGCTCAGTTCCGAGAATCGTAAGAAAGTATTAGGTGTTCTAGGAATAATAGGTAGATATCTCTTAGCTATTCTAGCGATAGCTTTGTGTTTAATTTATCTTTATTTTACTTCCAAAAGTTACTATTACATCTTAATCCCTCCTACAGTCGTGTTGATAGTCTATTCCTTCGTGATCCTATACATCGCGAAGAAAGCAAAGAAAGAAGGATAGCCATGGACTTAAGTAAGATGATTAAATGGCTCGGATGGAACGAACTTCCTCCCGAATTCCTCTCTTCACTTTGTGTATGCTTGATCATCATAGTCTTAAGTATTGTTCTTTACTTCAAGATCAAAGCTTATGACCCCTTGAAAAAGCCTACGGGAATTGTTCATGCATGGGAAATATTAGTTTCCTTTGCTGACAAGCAAGTGGATGACCTTATGGGTCCTGTCTACTCCAAAGGCATAGCCGGTGGATATATAATCACTTTAGGTGTATATATACTCCTCGGCTTCGTTTGGGGAATGCTAGGATTACCTAATGTCTTGCAACCGGAAAATAGATTCACCTACACCAACGATGCTGGTGAAATCTTAACAGGAACAAACTTCCTCAAGCCTATGCCTAACCCATTCACCAATACTGCAATGCCTTTAGGAATAGCCTTGATTACATTCTTCTGGTTGCATATCACTGCTATGAAGTGTAGAGGTTGGAATTATTTCCATAGATACATAGATCCAATTCCTTTGTTCCTACCTATTAATTTAATTACTATGTGGTCTGGAACATTGTCATTGACTTTGCGTCTATTCGGAAATGCTTTGGCAGGATTCTGTGTCGTGACATTGATTTATAGCGGATTCGGTCAGATATTCTCAACAACGATGGCTGGATTAGCTATAACTCCAATAATATCTCCGTTCGTGCATCTCTACTTTGATTTATTCGATGGTGCCATTCAACTCGCTGTCTTCTGCATGTTGACTATGATAGATGTCTCCAATGAATTTATTTCTAAGGAAGACTTCATCGCAGAGCAAGATGCCAAGAAGCAAGCTAAGATTGACAGCAAGAATGATAGAGCCAAGAGAAAGCATGCAAAACTTGAGAAAAAATTGAACAAGTTAGCCATTAAAGCAGTCAAAAGAGAAGAAAAAAGAGCCTTACGTGCTCAGTAAAGACTAGATGAGTAGAAAAAACATTATAAAGAGGTAAAAAATTATGAATTTCATCGGATTAGCAATCGCCTGTTTCGCAATGTCTATTGTCGGATTGGCTGAAGGTTTAGCTGTTTCAAAAGGTATGGAAGGAATTGGAAGAAATCCTTCTGCCACTAACCAAATTCGTTCTTCAATGATTATCGGTGTTGCTTTGATTGAAACAGTCGCTATTTATATTTTGGTCATCGCAATCTTGATGGCCTTCGTCGTCAAAGCTGCCTAACGACAGGGAGGCCAGGGATAATGACTACAAAAAAGAAATTGATCCTGGCTATCTCCTCTTTCCTTCTAGTTGCACCTTTATCATCTTGTGACCTCTCCGAAAGTTTTGGACAGGTAGCTGATGGATTGTTGCCTAACCTTTGGCTCACCTTGACACAAGTCATCGTAGTCTTAGCCACAGCAGCAGTCGTCATCTTCTTAGCTTATAAACCATTGAAGAAGAAATTAAAGCAAAGACAAGATTATATAGAGAACAACATCAAAGACTCCGAAGACAAGAAAGCTCAGGCCGAGAAGAAGTTACTCGAGGCTGATGACGCTGTCACCGAAGCTCAAAAGAAGGCTGGAGATATCATTCAGGAAGCTCAAAAAACAGCCGAACTCAAAGCTCAGAGTGAGCAGAAAGCTTTGGCACTTTCTATTGAGAATCAAAAAGAGCAAGCTCATAAAGATATTGAAGCTGAACGTGCTCGTATGATTTCTGAAGCTCATAACCAGATAGTCAGCACCGCAATCGATGCATCAAAGCAAATATTAGGACGTGAAGTAAATGAAGACGACAACAAGAAGATGGTCGATGATTTTATCAACCAATTGAGTGAAGGAGACAATAAGTAACATGGCTGATCAGCATGTCAATAGCCAGATTGCTGAAGGTCTCTTCGAAGTAGCTCAAGAAAGAGATAATGCAGCTGTATATCGTGAGGATTTAAAGTTTGTCGACTGGGTTTTGTCTCACAACAAAGAATTAGTAGATTTCTTAAAATCTCCATTTGTAAGCTACAACGACAAATGCAAAGCATTAGATGATTTTTTCACTGACTTATTAGTCCCTGGAGTTCTAATCTTTGTAAAAATGTTGGTTCGCGACTCAATAATATCTTCTTTCTCTGAAATACGTGCCGAATATAACAAACTATCTGATGAGCAAGCAAATATTGCTGAAGGTGTTATCTACACCGCTTTTGAATTGGACTCAATGTCAATACGCCGTCTCGAACGTGCATTCCGTAGAAAGATAAACAAGAATGTCGTTCTACGTCAAGTTATCGATAAAAGTTTATTGGCCGGACTCAAAGTAGTCCTAGATGGAACTTCATATGAATTCTCAGTCGAAAGTCAGTTGGATAACATACGTGAGAATTTGATGGAGAAGAAATCATAGGGGAAGGAGGAAACAGATGGCTGAATCAAGTAAATACGATTTCCTTGCTAATTTAATCAAGGATGAAATCGATAAATACGACAAGAAGATTGATACATCTGATGTCGGAACAGTCATTTCAGTAGGAGATGGAATCGCCACAGTATATGGTCTAGATAAAGCTATGTATGGTGAGTTGGTAGTATTTCCCGGTCCTACTTATGGAATGGTGATGAACCTAGAAGAGAATTCTATCGGATGTGTCTTGTTTGGAGACTCCGATAAAATTATCGAAGGTGATACCTGTCAAAAGACTGGCAAAGTTGTTTCTGTACCTGTCGGTGATGCACTGCTTTCTCGTGTTGTTAATGCTCTAGGACAACCTATCGATGGTCGTGGTGAAATCAAAGCTGATGGATTAAGACCTATTGAGATGCCTGCACCTCAAATCATGGATCGTGAATCCGTTAATGAACCTTTGGAAACTGGAATCAAGGCTATCGATTCCATGATTCCTATTGGAAAAGGTCAGCGTGAGTTGATCATCGGAGACCGTCAAACAGGAAAAACAGCCTTAGCTATAGATACAATCATCAATCAAAAAGGAAAAGATGTCATTTGTGTTTATTGTGCTATTGGTCAAAAGAATTCTTCCTTGGCTCAGATTGTATCTAAGCTAAAGGAATTCGACGCTTTAAAATACACAACTATAGTCGACGCTTCAGCTAGTGAACCTGCACCAATGCTTTACCTCGCACCATATGCAGCTGTTTCAATCGCTGAATATTGGATGTATCAAGGCAAAAATGTCTTAATTGTCTATGATGATTTATCTAAGCACGCTGTCGCTTATCGTACACTTTCTTTGCTTTTAAGAAGATCACCCGGACGTGAAGCATACCCTGGTGATATTTTCTATCTTCACTCTAGATTATTGGAACGTTCATGCAAACTCAAAAAGGAATTGGGTGGTGGAAGCATCACTGCTCTTCCTATCGTAGAAACACAAGCTGGAGATATCTCTGCTTACATTCCTACAAACGTCATCTCAATTACTGATGGTCAAATATTCTTGAACACAGATATGTTCAATTCAGGTCAAAGACCTGCAATCGATTCTGGTCTATCAGTATCTCGTGTCGGATCCGCCGCCCAAACAAAGGCTATGAAGAAAGTATCTTCGTCTCTCCGTATGGAATTAGCAAACTACCACGAAATGTTAGATTTTGCTAGATTCGGATCCGATTTGGATAAGACAACTCAACACATATTGACTCATGGTGCTGTCTTGATGCAAGTATTAAAACAAAAGCAATACATGCCTTTGAGCATGCCTCAAGAAGTAGTAGATATCTTCTTGGCACATGAAGGTCTTTTGGATGACATCCCGGCCGATAAGATTCACGACTATCTTAAGGCTACAGACAATGTCATACGTGCACAAAACAGAAGCATCTATGAAGATTTGGAAAAATCTAAAGTCATGTCTGATGAAACAGCTGAAAAAATTAAAGCTTTGTTCGTCCAGGTCAAAGCTAATCTCGACAGAGCCAACTCTGTTAGAAAGAGCAAATAGTTATGTCTGAATCGTTGCTCAGTATAAAAACACGTTTGTCTTCCGTTCGCTCCATCGGTAAGATGACTAAAGCTATGAAACTGATAGCCACAGCCAGATACACTAAATGGAAGAGTCTTTGGGATGGAAATAAACCTTATGAGCAAGCGATGCGTGAGTCTTTATTGTTATGCCTCCAACGTGTTGATTTCTCACATGCCAAAGAGATTCCTCATTGTATGATGCAAAATAACAGTGAAAGAAAGCTATATATATTTGTAACCTCCACTTTAGGATTGTGTGGTGCTTATAATCACAATCTATTCAAGTTCTATGATTCAGTAGTTTCACCAGAAGATGATGTTATTTTCATAGGTGAAAAAGGCTATAGACATTATGCTTCTAGACAACATAAAGCTTACACAAACTTCATGCACATCACCTCTTCAATGACTTATGATGATGCAAATGAATTCCGTCACTGGCTAGATACTTTATATAGAGAAGGACAATATAAATCAGTCAATGTCATCTATACGAAGTTCAAGAATTCAATTTTGATGGAAGTTGTCAATAGACAAATTCTCCCATTGACTAAGGATGAAATTCCTCCAATAAATCTAGAAAATATAGAACCTATGTTCGAGCCTAACGCAACACAAGTTGTAAACTTAATAGCACCCCATTATATGGATGCATTAATCTATAGAATTTTCTTAGAAAGCAATGTGAGCGAACAATCAGCAAGACGTAATTCAATGGATAACGCAACAAGCTCAGCAGATAAGTTGACTCAACAGTTGAGACTAACCTATAACAAGATGAGACAAGCCAAGATTACTCAAGAAATCACCGAAGTCGTCGGTGGTGCCAATGCAACAAAATAAAGAAAGGAGGACATAGAAAATGATTGAAGTTAAAAAAGATACACCTCAAATGAAAGAAGCCGATTTTGGATACACAGTCCAAGCAATCGGACCTGTCATCGATGTTAGATTCTCTGAAGGTAAAACTCCCGCAATCAGAACTATGCTCACAGTCGATATGTCTTCCGACAGCAACGATAAAAAAGACCCATTGGTCTTGGAAGTCGCTCAAGATCTCGGAAATGATACAGTTCGCTGTATCGCCATGGGACCTACCGAAGGAATTAAGAGGAACATGAGAGTTGTAAACACTCATGGTCCTATTAGAGTTCCCGTCGGTCCTAAGGTTTTAGGAAGAATGTTCTCAGTCACAGGAAAACCTATCGATGAGGCCGGTGAATTTGTCAGTGACACTTATAAATCCATCTACAACAAACCTCCTAGATTTGAGGACCAACCCACAAAAGTAGAAATCTTTGAAACAGGAATTAAAGTTTTGGATCTTCTTTGCCCTTATATCAAAGGTGGTAAAGTCGGATTGTTCGGTGGTGCTGGAGTCGGTAAGACTACATTGATTCAGGAATTGATTCATAACATCGCTACTGAAAGACAAGGAACATCAATCTTTGCCGGTGTCGGAGAACGTTCTCGTGAAGGAAACGATCTCTATATGGAGATGAAAGCCTCTGGAGTTTTGAAGAATACTGCTCTAGTCTTTGGTCAAATGAATGAATCACCTGGTGTTCGTATGCGTGCTCCTCTTTCTGCTTTGACAATGGCTGAGTGGTTCCGTGATGTCGCACATCAAGATGTTCTTTTGTTCATAGATAATATCTTCCGTTTCACACAAGCTGGAAGCGAGGTCTCTGCCTTGCTAGGAAGATTGCCTTCTGCTGTCGGATATCAACCTACACTCGCAACTGAAATGGGTGAATTACAGGAACGTATCGCTTCCACTCGCGATGGATCAATCACATCTATTCAAGCTGTTTATGTTCCTGCCGACGACTTGACCGATCCTGCACCTGCAACAACATTCGCTCACTTGGATGCAAAGACAGTCTTGGATAGAAACACCGCCGCTTTAGGAATTTATCCTGCTGTCGATCCTTTGGCATCATCATCAAATTTCTTGGATCCTAATGTCGTAGGAAAGAGACACTATACAATAGCTTCTAAAATTCAAGCAATTTTGCAGCATTACAAAGACTTACAAGATATCATCGCTATTTTGGGTATAGATGAATTATCTGATGAAGATAAATTAGTAGTCAATCGTGCTCGTAGAATTCGTAACTTCCTATCACAGCCTTTATTCGTTGCTGAGGCATTCCAGGGAATTCCTGGAAGATATGTACACTTATCAGAAACTTTGGATTCATTTGAGAGAATCTTAAACGGTGAAGGTGACAACATGCCTGAAGCAGCATTCATGTATGTTGGAACTTTTGACGATGCAGTAAAGAAAGCCAAAGCTTTAGAAGAAAAAGCTTCTCAAGGAAAGTAATAATCTATGCCTAATCAGTTCAAACTTGAAATATACACCCCACAAAAAGTCTATCAAACATCATTAATAGATTCTTTAACTGTTCAAACTGAACTAGGGAAATTAACAATTCTTCCTAATCATGTAGAGTTTTTAGCTAATGTAGATATTTCTGTTCTTATCATTACCAAAAATGGTGAGGAACAACATTACGCTGTAGGTGGTGGTGTGATTCACTTCAAATCGAAAGAGAACACTGCAATTCTTGTTCTTCACTCGATAGAAACGGTCGAAGAAATCGACGAAGTTAAAGTTTTAAAAGCTAAACAAGAAGCCGAGGAAAAACTTAAGACTCAAATATCGTATGAAGAGCAAAAAGAAGCAGAATTATCGCTGAGACGTGCTATCAACATGATCAACTTTAGACATAGATATAAAGATCAGGGATAAAAGTAGAGATTGTTATAAAGGGGCTGTTGCAAAATCCTGA
>FR878750.1 GCA_000434395.1 Clostridium sp. CAG:568
GAAATAAATGACGAAATAAATGACGAAATAAATGATTTGGGGTTGTCCATCATAAGAACGGTGAAAAGCAATCCGGGAATAAAGGCTGATAAGATCTATGAGATTTTATCCGCTGACGACAAAAGGATTACTTTGAATATGGTAAGAAATTCGATACGAAGGGAATTGGGCAAGTACATCGAATTGAGGGGCTCCAGGAAAACGGGTGGCTATTACCTAAAAGACGTTTCCAACAATGCTGGAGAATGATATGGAAAGCAAAAGGCACCAAAAGCTCCTTGAGCATTACAAAGCCGTTCTAGGTGAAGAGCCTGCTTTCAGCCTGAAGTTGAAGAAGAATGTCCTGCCAAATGACATGAAGCCGATAACGACATTAGTCTTCAAGCCGACGGACGAATTGCCTTTTTGGAAGCTATGCACCATTGGCGCAAGCGACTATCTGATGCCTGAGCGCGACATCGGATGGGGCAGGAAGGCGAACCGACGCAACGAATACATGATGCTGGTCTCTCCGGAAGTGGAAGTAAGTGAATCAACCACAGGATGGCTCTTCCTGAACTCCCTTCTTTGGTCCACCGCGGAATACGCCTTTAACAAAAAGGAGGCAATCACGGTCTCCGATACGATAGACATGGGAATCAAGGGGAAATACTGCGGAACGATATTGCTTTTGCCTGAGGCGTTCAAGACTCCGAAAATCGTGAAATGCTATTACTCAAAGCACAAATACATCAGCGTCTTCCAGGTCATGCCGATAACGAGAAAGCTGCTATCCGAAAAGCTTAGAAAATGGACAAACGGGATCTATTGGCTCATGGAGTATTTCTATACGCACGACGATGACTACAAGCTCATAGCTTCTAAGCCGTATGCCACGCTGTGAAGCGGTGGTATGAATGGATGTCGATTAAATAAATCCCTGACTCTCCGCGTGAAAGACGACCTCAAAAGCGAGACCATATACAATTACCCGTATTCCGCGGTCGAAGAGCTTTTGACGAATGCCATCGTGCATAAGAACTACGAAAACCCTAGAAGCGTCCAAGTATATGTCTATGATGACTCCATTGTGATAACCAACTACAACAAGCCGATTCCACCAATAACAATACAAGACCTAAACACGAAAGATTCCTTCCCAAACAGGATGTATGAGAATCCCTCTATCCGTGAGATGTTCAGATCTCTCGATCTTATCGAGTCTTTCGGCTCTGGGGTCGGCAAAGCGAAACGCGCCATGGTTGAGAACGGAAGCGATGGCATCCATTATCAGGAATACGACGAGAACATCGACATCACATCCGTCATGATACCGATAAGCACGAAGTACCTTCAATATTCCTATAGGGCAATGGATTTGGCTACGAAAGACCAAAATTTGGACTTTGAAGGCCAAAAAACTACCTCGAAAGACCAAAATTTGGACTTTGGTGGCGAGAGGATAAAGATTAATAGCGTGGACGCAATAGGCATCATCAACAGATCAACGTATTCCAATTCCATCAGGAAAACGCTGACCGCCATCTTTGATCGTTTCTTCAACGAAGAGTTCAGCCGGGCGGACATCGTGTCTTACCTCAACGCCTCGAAGTCGGCTAGCACTAATTACATCAGCTACCTCCAAAATCTAAATGTGGTGGAGCAGGTGAAAGGCAAAGGCAAAGGCAAATACAGGTTCAGATAATCAGCTCAAAACGAGCAAATCGAATGTATTTGATTGCGTATCCGATACGACTTACCTCGTATTCACCATCCAGTAGACATATGAAAAATCACACGTCAGTGGACATGTCTATTCCGTAGCCCACCTCGGTTCCGTAAACATGTATTTCAAGTGGGGACGATGCATGTTGAGACTATAGTTGCACTGACGAGGAAAAGTGCCTGAAAATTGGCACATTTTAGATAACGGAGAGGCGATGAACCTCTCTTTTTTCCTGCCGAAAAGCGGTTAAAAGGACCAAAACGAGATATCGACCACTCAAATATTCAGTCAAGCTAGTTTGGGGGAATATTTCAGGTTATCCTTGGAACCATCCAAAAATCTTTGGAGATATGATTGAATCGATTTTCTCTGCCGGAAGCGAAAATCGGCCATTGGGATATAAAATACTGCTAAAATGGCTTGCAATCCGCAGGATTTCCTTAGGGGTTCTAGAGAACAAACGCATCAATGGATTTTTTTATTAGGCAGCAGCCTCTGATTTAAAAAATACCTGTGCGGGCAATCTGTTTTATTCCCAACTTCCAATAATATTTGGCTGGTAATAAAGTTGGGGATTAAAAGAAGCGTGACTTACTTCAAATAAGGTTGGAAGACGGAATTGATTAACTGGGACCTATGTTTTATTGCTCACTTTTCGCTGTTTTATTGCTCACTTTTTACTGCTTTATTGCTCACTTTTTTGTATAATAAATGTAAGCAATTAAAGTGGGTAATAAAAATGGGATTAGCGTTATTCAAAGAACTTATTTCTTACACATACAAAAAGGAGTGGCTTGAAATGCCCACTTCTATCATCACAACTATGAATCTTACCATTCCGAATATCTACCATTCTGACCATTTTCACCTTGGAATCTTTTCCACTGATTAATGAAGGATGTGGAGTTTGAATTATTTCTTCCAATCCTTTTCTTCATCTTATGATGAGATTTCCTGAGACATAGATGATATACGTGAATTGCCCGTTTGCGACCTTTCCTTGAACATATATTTTGTTGTTAATGATAGCGTCGTGGGATTAGGATGATAGCCAAGATCATCTAGATATGTACCTGATTCCTTGTCGTGCATATAGAAATCAACAACTATATCTTTTTCATCAAACATCTTTATTTTACTAAACACAACGACTTGTTTATACTTTGGCAATTTAGTACAATAAAAATTGTATTTAACAAGGAGATTTCAAATGATAAAGAAACAAAGTTCTAGATATCGTCATTGTTTATTAGTTTTAATCCTGCCTTTTTGCCAAGCCAATACTATCAATCAGCAAAATCAATTTATTAGCGACAAAAACTTATTAAGAAGTGCAAGTACACCTATGCCAACTGGTTCGCATGACTATCCGTTTGGAAGATTGTTAGAACTACAAGAAGGATCAAATATTGTCACTGAAGATTTGAGCACACGCTATAAGCCTAAAGCATGCGAATATTTCGATTACAACCATTATAATCAAAGGCAATATAGTGAAAATGCTAACGACAATCCTTTGTCATTTGAAATTGAGAACAACTTAAATTTAGCATCAATTATAGGTTCTGATAACAGAACAAAAGTAAATGACCCAAAAAGTTCTTCGTATTTGCCTACTGCATTCATTTTAATCACATATAACAATGTATACAACCAAAAAACAAAATCTTATGATACACGTAAATTTATAGGATCAGCCTTTCTTGAAGGGTGGAACTTGGCAGTCACTGCCGGGCATTGTGTTTATGGAGATGTAACTAATTCAGGAGATTATGAGGATAACACCGACAATCCTAGGTTTGCTAGCAAAATAGAATTTTTCTTTGGTGCTGAATCTTATGCCGATATACAAAAAGGCTCAGCTTATCAATATTACGCAGTGGCAGAAGAAGTTAGTATTGAATCAGCTTATTATATCGAGCCCGGGTTTCCTCAAGATTGGGCAGCAGTTAAATTAGATAGAAATATAGGAAATAAGACTGGGTGGTATGGAAAAATCGGAAATTGGTACCAAGACAACGCTTCAATTTATACTTGTGGCTATCCTGGAGATAAACCCGAAGGAACTATGTGGGAAGTATCAGGAAAGCTTATAAAAAAGGAGGGTGATTTTTTATATAATTTTGATTTAGATGTTATGGGTGGACAAAGCGGTTCACCTCTGTTTAACGGTTCAAATAATAAATCTGGTTATGTTTGTGGAATTGCCACCTTTGGATCATTAAAACACAATGGAGGAACAATATTTAGCAATTTGGTTTATTCATTTTTAAACAGCTTTGTAACATCAGACACTTCTAGAGATTATGCTTATGAATATCTATCCTTAAGTCCTTTAGGTAAAAACGGAGCCACATGGAGCATAAGAGTCACAAACAATACCTCAAGGATAATTAGGTGCCGCTATAACAAAAAGATGTGTTTCAACAATGATGCTGCTGCATGGAGCTTATCTGATGTTGACGATACAATAATAAGACCATATGGTTATAAAGATATTCAAATATCAGAAAACTGGTTTGCTACATCTGTCGCTGTTTGCTATGAATACATGAATAAAAAAGTAATTACTTATGCAGATAATATTTCTATTAATGGTTTACGTGAGTATCATAATTTAAAATAATTACAGAAAGGGGCCTTGCATTATGTTAGAAGTAAAAAATTTAACAAAGCAATATAAAAAAAGTGATTCCATAGCCTTAAATTCCTTTTCTTACTCTTTCAATGAAACAGGTCTATATTTGATTACCGGAAGAAGTGGATCCGGTAAAACAACTCTACTCAATATATTATCCGGGCTAGATTCACAAACATCTGGTGATTTATTATTTAAAGGAACTAAAATAAATAAATCAAATTATGACAATTATAGAAATAAAAATGTCGGAATAGTTTTTCAGGATTTAAATCTCATCAACGAATTATCTATTAAAGATAATCTATCTTTAGCTTTTGATTTAGCTAAATCACATTATGATAAGTCAGTAGTTGAGGAGATATTAAAAAAAGTAAATCTTCCCGATAAATCTGAATCATTGGATAAATTGTTATCTAGACATCCAAACGAATTATCTGGAGGTCAAAAGCAAAGAATAGCAATAGCTAGAACACTAATTAAAGATCCAGATATATTATGTTTGGATGAGCCAACCTCTTCATTAGATAAATCTAACGCAACAGATTTAGCTAAATTGCTCGGTGAATTATCAAAAGAGAAATTGATAATCGTTTCAACTCATGATTTAGATTTCTTTTCCAAATACGCTATTTCTACAATCGAATTAGAAGCAGGTAATATTTACAAAATAACAAATAATGAAGGCTTAAATAACATCGATTCAGCTATCTCTAAAGATAAAAGCAATAAAGAGACTAAAGATAAAAACCATGGGTTATTATCAATAAAAAATAGTTTTAAGTTGAGTCTACAATCTATTGCCAAATCAAAGATTAGATTATTCACATCTTTATTCATAACAATTATTTCAACCGTTGCAATGACATTGTTCTTATCCATAATCAATGCCGATCAAAACAAAATCTTTTTAGATAAGCAATATCAAACAACATCAAGAATGGCTTTTTTAGAGACAAGATTTCAAGGGTATTCTCCAGATGGTAATTTCGTAGATACTTCTATAACTCCTAATACAGAGCAGAAAGAAAAATTAAATTCAAATACTAAAAATGTATTCCAAATGACAAGAATGAAAGGTGGTTATTTACAAGCATTTGGAACGAGTTCATCTAATTTGGACAGTTTAACTAAATACGTACTTAAAGACTCATCTTCACAAAGTCAAGAAGCAATAGAATTAGATCCTGATATCGATCTTTCTTATATAGGATTTGAAAAAGCTACTGAGAATAGTAGACTTCCTCAGAATTATAATGAAATTGCCTTGCCCGATACATTAGCTTACGGCTTAATCAAATATGCGCATATATATACATTTGATTATGGAGATGGGAAAAATACATTTGAGGGATCAAAGAATTATGATGAATTAATAGGCAAGACCCTATGTGGATATAAGATTACTGGTGTATTTAAAATTGATGACTTGCCATCTATCCTATTAAATACAAGCACTAATCTCAATAAGGACTGCAAAGAGTTATTAAAAGGAAGCTCAATTTGTTGCTATCCTTATCTAAAAGCTGGATATCAAGAAGAAGTTTACAAAGAGCCTAACCCCTCTTATACATATATCTATCGTTTATCAGGTGACATAAATAAGGATTTAAGATTTATCCAATCATTAAATGTCAAAGATGATAATGGCCTTAATTACTATGCCGTTATAATTAACAACTATTATTCATACGATACTTTGACTAATTTCAGAGATGGAAACACAGGAAATGTAATTACTATAATCATATGCGCTTTATTAACTATAGCTATTCTAATGATTATAAATTTGTGCTTCGCCAACACTAAAAAGAATGAAATCAGAGCTGGAATATTAAGGTCTATGGGATGTACAAAATTAGGAATTATTCAACTGACTATAACTGATTCTTTATTGATTTCCTCGATTATATTTTTATTTGATTTAATCACATTAGGAATAATATTCCCAATTTTGAATAATTGGATTATGCTCAACTATTTCACTTTCAATATATTCAATATCGGATTATTACTGGCAGTGATAATCGGAATAGGACTTATAACCTCATTGATTACTTGTATCAAAGCATTGAAGAGCAAGCCGATTAAGATTATTAAAAATTTATAGAGACAAAAATAAAAACTCAGCCGAAATTACGGCTGAGCTCTTATTTCCTTTAAATATACAACTTATAATTAACTATTGAAGTTTAAGGTATTCATCACCTTGTTTCCATTAGAATCAGTGATTGATAAGAGACAAGCTGTATAATAATTTTTGTTATTCCAATTACAGACAGCAACTTCCATAGTGTAGGTCTTAGTATCATCTACATAGGATTTTATCCATTGATACTGGCCTGCAGCATTAGTGCAATAAAGACGCATTTCACTATCGCCATCCTTTAAATAGGCATTTGAATAATTTTTGGTTGAAACAAATTTCAAACCGGCAGTAATAACATATACCTCGGCAGTATGAGAATTATCAGCAACAGGTAAAGCTATCAAATCAGCTAAGGTCTTGCTTTTAATAAACGAGGCTGTTGAATAATCCACATTTCCAAACTCATTTTTAACTATTTGACAACCAGTCATGCAAGACTCAAAATAGGAAGGAGTACCATTACGGGCGCTAGCAAACAAATCTCTCTTTCCTTTGATATAAACTGTTTGACCTATTTGAAGTCCATTGAATTCATCCGTTGAATTCATAACTACTGCTAAGCTTCCGGTCTCATCTATCAAGTAGAATCCGTTCTTGTTTACTAAAGAAGGTCCTATGACACCTTTGACTAATAATTCAGTACCTTTACTAGCATCAATTGCAGCTTTAACATTAACTGCCAAACTCACATCAACAGGCTTAGTAATCTTTATATTCATAGTCTTAGAAAAGTCTGTTTGACCATCCAAATGACCAGTGACAGTAATGGTTGCTGTTCCTTCAGTTCCACTATTAATATGGAATATAACCTTACCATCCTCGCCTTTTTCAAAATAAGCTAAAGCAGTATTGTTAGAAGAATAAGACAAAGTAGCTGTTCCAAAGTTCAATAAATCAGATGTTACTGAAGTGAGCATTTCTTTCTCAGGGTCTGCACTATAGACTGTATCAAATTGCTCTAATCCATAATATTCGACAGCAAACTTAGGAGCTTCTGCTTTATCGAATTGATAATTATTGTTATCTTCAATCTTGATAGGGAGGAATCTAAATAAAACTCCAGTAGAAGTTGATTTTGCATTTAAGGCTGTGTAATAAACAGAACATATCTTTCCATCATATTGATCCATCCAAGCAAAATCTTTACCATCACATGCAGTATAAACATAGCTTCCTGTCTTACCATCTAAATCATCGATGTAATAATTAACAAAGTTCTGTCCTTCTTTTTGAACTCTCTTGATGAGTGCATTGCTATGATAAATCAAGGAAGTAATGTTGTCAGAAGGAGAAGTTTCAATAACTTCTTTGACTGTCTTTTCTTGAGCGAATGACAAATCCAAATCATTAGTCGCTTCATCATTGGATAATAGATGTCCATCGACCAATTGACAGGCTCCTTTATATCCAAACTTTTTGGCAGAACTAGCTTCTTTAGAAGCAATAAACATTGTCTTCTTAGCTAAAAGAGTAATCTTGTTTCCTATGGCAACTGTTATAGCAATCTGGTTATCATAGACATATATGGAGCTATTATCACCGACGATTATGAATCCATTAGGCTTCATTCCATTAGCAAATGTGATTCTAGAGACTACACCTGTAACCTTAACCAAAGAATCTACAGCAGCTTCTCTAGCTTCACCTATAGTCATTTCTGTGTAGTCATCTTCACTCCAAGTAGGAGTTCCTTTTGTAAATTCAATAATCCATCCGATCTTTATTTCAGGAGTTTTGTTTTTGTAGTTTTGAATTGTTCCATAAAGTAAGACTGTATCACCTTTTACAGGTTTCTCATCTAATTCACTGTATCTCTTTACACCATCAGAACTATATGTACCATAAACGGACAATGTTCCTGTTGGATCTTTGATAGTCATAGCACCATAATCAGCATTATCGATAGATTTAATTTCAGCTTTAACATAGTATCTTTCAGTTGTGGCACTACCATCACTAGGCATCATAGCTATCAATTCAGCTATTGTATAAATCTTCTTCTCATCTTCATTTTTAGATGAATTATTTTCATCTGTGCTAGGCTTGCTGGAAGGAGCTGAGGGAGTGGAAGGTGTAGAAGGTATAGAGGGAGTAGAAGGTGTAGTAACATTACCAGTATTAGATGGAGCACTAGTTTTATTGCCTTCTCCACAAGATACTAAAGTTGCACAAGATAAAACGGATAGAAATAAGCTGAGAAATTTACGATTCTTTTTCATTTTCTTTGATTTTTCCTTTAGGTAAATTAAAAGTGGTTATAGTCTCGACAAATGCATATTATCAAACGCAAAAAATTGTTCTAAAAAGAATCCTTTTCTAATATTTCAATAATAAGCATTTTTGAATTTAAGAATAGCTTTGCTAATCTCAAACTCACACAAAAAACACAACGCTTAAAGTATAAAGAATTTCTTAAGAAAAAGTAATAAAAGCACTTTCAAAAGGCGACCTACGTTTTCGTTTTTACTAGATACTCTATTAGTAAATCAAATGATTGATTTTAGATATTTTTGACTAAAGTCTTATTCTTCCACTTGCCTAACTTCCATCTAATTTCAAATATTATTCCTCTAACACATTCATCCAAACAGGCACCGATAAAAGCTCCGTATATTCCTAATTTAAAGACAATGCATAATAAAGCTGATACTCCAACAGTCAAAGCCCAACTTGTAAAGATTGAAGTCAAAACAGGAAATGATATATCACCTGCTGTTTCTAATCCTTTGACATAGACTAGGTTAGTAGCTCTTCCTTGATCCAATACTATATCTATCAACATACAATAAACAGCGACCCATCCTATATAGTCTTGTGTAAATCCTTCTGTATTGATAGAAGGATCAGCTATGGCTTCTCCCATCAAATACTTAAAGACAAAATAGGCTATAGCAGTTATTAGCAAAGACATTACGAGTGACACAGTCCTAGCCATAACACCTATATCTTTGACTAGTCTCTCCGTCTCATCTTTCTTGCCTTCACCTACTAATGTTCCTTCGACAACTTGCATAGCAGTAGCAGTTCCACTAGCAAACAAATAGATGATGGAAGTGAAAGTCATGATATAGTTTCTTAGATTTTGCATTAAAACTGAGACAGACAAATTAACTATTATCATCAAGACTAATTGAGAGAAGTTATAAGATAAAGTCTCTCCTGCTGTAGGTAACCCAATAGTCAAAAGTCTATTGAACAATTGTTTTGGAAAAGGTCTTATTCCTTTGAATGACAAAGAAATAGATACATACTTAACGTAGAATACTAAAGAAAGAATAAATCCGACAAATCTAGATATCAAAGTAGATAATCCTACCCCTATCATTTTTTGAATGGGATCTAAAGTTCCATCAGGAAAAGCCCACAATGTTATTGCGACACCTATAGCATCAACAACATTTGTAATCACAGCTATCAGCATAGGTTGTGTCATTTTCTTGTTAGCTCTTAAGAAAGAAGACAGTACTTGATTCAAAGCCAAAAATATTATCGATGCACCACTCACATATTGATACATGACTGCATAAGGGAAAACATTATCTTTTACTTGCATCATCCTAAACAAAGGATCAGCTAATCCAATCAACAATGAACTGACAACTACTCCTAAAATAAAGTTAACCCAAAAAGACAATGAATATACTTTATTCAATAATTCATTGTTTCCACTTCCTTTCAATTGAGTTATCAATATTAAAGAAGAAGTCGAAAAGACAGAGAAAGAAACGATAAAGATATTGGATATTTGATTTGCTTGACTTACAGCATTAGAAGCTATTGGAATTCCAGCTAGCATAAATTGATTTATATAGCCCATGGCTACACTCAATATCAGTTCCAAAAATACAGGAACTGCTAATTTGACAATATCTTTATTTCTTTTAAAAACCTTAAATATGTTCATTTTTAGTAAATCACCTAAATATAAAAACACATCTAGTTTAAGACTAAATTTCTAAAAAAAGAATAACCAAATTCAAAAAGCGATATCTATAAAGTGATGAAAATCAAATCCAATTCAAAAAAATTGATATATAGAAAAAGTCACCCGCATAAAACGGATGACTTTATAGCATAAGACTAATTATTATTTGCTGTCTGATTCGGCTTTTTCTTCAGCTTTTATCTTTTTAATATCTAAGGTGATTACAATTCCACCCCAAACTAAGATGACACCTAACATTCCAAAGATATATGCATAGTTGATCCAGAACCACTTAGGAGCAGTTTGACCAATTACAGTACCTTGCATGGAGTTTGCATTGACAATGCTGTAGCAGACATCCTTCAAGACTCTTCTCAAGACCAATTGATCGCCTATGCTGGATTCATCATAATTCCAAGCTGATGAAGCCATAGTAGCCAAATTCAAATCACCACCTGCATATGCTTCTTGTCTTGCATCCATATAAGTAGGAATTGTGTTGAAGTCACAGATGACAGCTCCATTGAATCCCCACTCATCTCTAAGGATAGTAGTCAACAAACGATAATCACCACCAGTCCAACGAGTTCCGATTCTGTTGAAAGATGACATCATTCCCAATGTCTTTCCTTCCTTGACTGTGATTTCGAAAGGTCTCAAATAGATTTCTCTCAAAGCTTGCTCAGTAATCCAAGAACAATCACCGGAAATAGAACGATGCGTCTCTTGTTCATTAGCAGCGAAGTGTTTGACAAATGTTACTAATCCTTTACTTCTGCAACCTCTCACTTCAGCAGCTCCAACCTTTCCAGAAAGAAGAGGATCTTCTGAGAAGTATTCGAAGTTTCTTCCTCCGAATGGAGACCTATGAATATTCATAGCAGGAGCGTACCATCCAGTGTAAGGAGTAGATCCATTTCCAATCAATCCCTCTTCACCGACAGCAGCACCAAATTCAGAAATGAGTTCATCATTCCAAGTGGATGCGACAGTTACACCACAAGAATATGATGCAGTCTTCTCAAACAAACCAGGATTGATGAAGCTAGTCCAACCGACAGGACCATCAGCACAAGTCACAACAGGAAGACCAACACTATCAACACCTGCAATCTTATAAGCAGCTGTATTATACATATTGGCAACTTCTGCCAAGTTCATTTGATCCAACAATCTGTCCCATCTCTCATCATCAAATGAGACTTCTCCAACCCATTCGCCGCGAACTTTATTTCCTTCTTCATCGACTACATAATTACCATCGGCATCAAGATTATCCTTATACAATAAATCATAAATTGTATATAACTTGGTGTCATCTACTGTAGGATAATCAAATTGAGGATCATTATCGTAATCGTTAGGATTATTAGTAGATTTATCATCCAATTTGTCTATAAAGTCTTGACTGACAGTTCTTTCTTCTTGAGTTCTGGGAGATGGGAATGTCCCTTCCCAGTCTTTTCTAGAAAGAATAGTCTTCAATTGATAATCACTATTAAATGATGCATCTTCATTATCAGTATAAAGATTCTTGACTTCAGTGCCAGTCACAGGATCTTCAGCATATTGATAATTATCAGCCAATTCCATATCGAATGATCTTATGCTTTCATGTGAATTCTTGTTGAAACTCAATGAATAAGTTCCAGCATCCAATTCATAACCTTTAAATCCATTATTGTTAGCATCATTATAGTCATATGAAGCCATGTAGTAAGGATTGATATCGATCGATACTTTTTCACTAGCACCAGGCTCTAATAAGCCAGTCTTGGCATATCCAATCAATATCTCATAAGGCTTTTCGATTTCACCAGTTTTATAAGGAGCTTTAGCATAAACTTCTACTACGTCTTTACCTGCGACACTTCCTTCATTTTTTACCTCAACTTCAACAGTAAATTCATTAGTTGGATCAAGTGTAGAAGGAACTGTTGTAACGACACTCCATGAAAATGTCGTATAACTCAACCCATATCCGAAAGGATATACTACATTGTCATCGTACCACTCGTTACCATCAGTAAAAGCACGTGTCTCATAATAACGATATCCTACATACTCACCTTCTTCATAATCAGCAAAATAGTAGAGCTTAGCTTGATCACCAATCATATATTGGTCACCAAGTCCACCTTCAGTATCAAAATCGTTATTTACAGAAAAGTTTTTCCAAGAAGGCATTTTCTTGAAATCAGTAGCATAAGTATCGACAGTCTTTCCACTAGGATTTACATCTCCGGCAATGATTTCACCTAAAGCTTTGCATCCAGAATTTCCTGGGTATCCAATAGAAATAGCAGCATCAATCTTAGATGGATCAATCGTATATCCTTTTTGAGTGACATATTTAGAATTTTCTTCTAAGAATCCCAATTCCATAGCAGATCCAGAGTTGATTACGACGATGACTTTTTTAAATCCGCCATTGGTTACTGCAACGATCAAATCTTCTTCGTTCTTGTCTAATTGAAGATAGTGGTCATCGCTCTTTCTAGCGCCTTCCACACCATTCATGGTCATAGGAAGATCCATACCCTCTCCACCGATTCTAGTAAGAACTATAACAGCAGCATCTTGATAATTCTTGTAACTATCTTTTACTTCATTTGTATAAGAAGACTGAGGAGTTTCACCAGTTTTCAATGTGACTGGTTTTCCTGAATCCAAATCGCCAGAAGCTGAAGAACGTCCTTCTCCTGAGAGTTTGTTATCGTGATAGAAATTTTCAAGTGTTGGGTTGACTTCAAATCCAGCATTTCTTAAAGATTCGTTAACACCGATAAAATCTCCACTAGCAGCACCTGAACCAGATCCACCGATTGCGATGTTGTCAGAATTCTTTCCAAAGACAGAAATTTTAGAACCTTTGGCTAAAGGCAAGGCATTGTTCTCGTTTTTCAACAAGACCATTCCTTCTTCATTCAATTTAACGTTAACATCGTCAGCATTAGCTTTGCTTTCGTCTTTACTGTTATAAGACTTCACATAAGCTGACTGTTCACCTTCTTTAAAGATAGGATCAGCTCCACCCAAAGCAAAGTCCAAAACATCGGCCAAAGCTGTATTCAATACGATAGGTACAGCTATTACAGTAGCTAACAAAACACCGGAAGTTATAGACCAGATTTTGAAGCTATTCTTTTTCCATAGTTTTTTTATCATCATAAGAATTTCTTCCGTTTTTTAGTAGTTCTTGACAGGATAACCTTTGACATTGTCCCACTCAGCAACAAAGTCATCGCCGCTCAAAGCAATATAATCGAGCAAGGGTGCATGAGCAGCCATTGTAGTACCGCTGATATCATCAGAGTTATTGGTCATAAATGTAAATTCATTATTTCCAACCTTGAGATCAACAGTTCCCAATGTAAATTCCTTGAAAGGTTCAGGATCAGTAGTATCACCAACTCTTGCAGGAACATTACTGAAAGTGATGGTTCCATAATCCAAAACCTTTCCGTTGGCCATGATTTGATAATTGTCTTTATTGTAAGAATAGTTTTCAATCTCTTGAGACATACCAGCCTTCAAAGTGACAGTCTTTGCAACATCGGAAATGATTTCGAACTTGAGAGTATTTCCTCTCTTATACATATAAGAGACAAACTTATCTCCAGAAGCGTTGAATCCAGGCTTGGTAACAATTGCACCAGCTTCAGTAGTGGTTCCAGAAAGTCCAGCTCCAATGATTCCAGTGAAGTCAATATCTTCAGCTTCAAACTTGTATGTTTGTGCTCCAACATATTCAGTTGTAGAACGTTTCCAATTAGCTGTCAAAGTCAAATCACCGGTAACATTAGTGGTGAAATCATAATCAGCACCGGTGGAAGTCACCCAGCCGCCGAAATCATATCCTTTTCTAGAAGGATCCACCGATATCTTAGAAACAGGCTTTCCAGATTCAACTTTCAAAATTCTAGTCTCAGGAATTGCACCGTAATGGTTGTAATTAAATGTGACATTGTAGGTAGTAGCACCTTCAGTCAACCATTTTGCATATAAAGTAATAGCAGAAGTGACTGAGCTATTCCAATCATAAGCTAAAGTCATTTGAGAATCAATGTACCATCCATCAAATGTATATCCACTCTTTGTAGGGTCAGCAGGCTTCTCGCCTTTGCTTCCATCTTCGACTGTTAAATTAGAAATTTCACTTCCTTCATTAGTTTCAAATGTGATATCGAATGTTTGCTTGGTGACAACGATATTCCTCAAAGTAGCATTCTTTCCACCAAAAGTAATTTTTATAGAAGCGTTTGCGTTGGTAACAGTAGTATTCAATGTCGTATAAGTGATTCTAGAATCAGTCATATCGAGCTCAGCAGTTGACTTGTTTTTATATGTGACAGTCAAAACACCACCTGCAGGATCGAAAGTTTCACCTATCTTATAAGACATCTTGGTAGGATTAGTCTTTACAGCAATTTTAGATACATTCTTATCACTGACTTCAGTATCAGTTTTTCCTCCAGTATCTTTACCAGAACCAGTATCAGGCTTAGGTTCTACTGAAGCAGTATTGTTGGTCTTATTAGATGGCTTAGCTGAATCATTGTTTCCTCCACAGCTAGCCAATGAGAGCATACAAGCGAATAAAGCTAAAATCTTTAAACTATTTTTTTTCATTTTTTCCTCCTGGTTCATCCAATGAACCTGATTTCAATCAAATTTTAAGAAAAGGCTTTCAATTAGTGACAAAAGTGCCAAAACTTGTACTCGTGAAGACAAACTTGGCAACATCCATAAATAAACAATTGACCTTGACGAAACATCCGCCAAGGTCAATTTATTATTCATAGAAAGCGGATTAGGCTACTGTGAAAGTGATAGTTCCGTTGTAATGGCACTCAGTTGGAGTTCCAGCGAAAATCCATCCGGACATATAAGCATTTGTATAGTATGTAAGATCGACATCGACAGTGTAAGTTCCACTAGCCAAAGTTCCTTCCAA
Source organism: Clostridium sp. CAG:568 (assembly GCA_000434395.1). GTDB lineage: Bacteria > Bacillota_I > Bacilli_A > RFN20 > CAG-288 > CAG-568. The sequence goes on from FR878750.1 coordinate 15,375, forward strand.
GGTGTAGTAATCGACTACATCATAGCTGGACTTGTTAGCCTTACCCATGACTGACTTCTCATGCTTGACAGCAGTAAGTCCTGCAGGAATGTTAGTGAACTTATAGTCATAAATCTTGCTATCTTTTGCTGTAGCAGCATCGATAGTGATGATATCTGAAGCAGTCTTATCTTCATTTCTTTGATGCCATGAATCATCGGCAGGATCTTGATATGCATTGACGATCAATCCATTCATTAGCATACCCCATTGCCTTGCAGAACCAGGTACTTCTGTGAAGTAAGCCAATGAAGGTACTTGAACCTTCATAGACATAGGCTTGTTAGCTTCATAAGTTGCAGCTGACTTGCCAGTAGACATAGCATTTCCATCGACATGGATAGCATTCTTTACATTGACAGTGATGTTAGCGGTAGAAGAAATCCAGTTATCTTGGTTGACTTTAGCTGAAACAGTGACAGTTCCTTCTTTGGTGGCCTTACCACTTATGACCTTACCATTGACTAAGGAGAGACCAAACTCAGCCAATTTTGCCTTCTCAGTCTCATCGATTGTGAATTGGATATCACCAGAAGCGATAGATACAGAGTTGTTGACATTATATTCGGCATCGACTGAGAATACAGCACCTGCAGAGATTCCGTTCTTTACAGTTGTCGAATTAGCTCTAGTATATAAAGCACGTTGAGCTTTTCTTCTTACAGCGAAGTAGAATGAAGGATTCTTCTTATCATCGGTTGTGGAGGAAGCTGAAGCTTTGGTGTAAACCATCTTTTCGGTCTCATTCCATGTACCATGGTCCATTGCATTCTTAGAATATGTAGAAGATTGTCCTAAAAGCTGGTCAGATCCTGCATAAGCCATGAGGTTTACAGGAACATAATCCTTAGCCCAAGCATCTGTACATACATCAGCCTTGCTATCCCATTCATCACGGAGCAAGTATTGGTGTACTGCATAAGATTCGGCAGTTACTGCAAATCCGATACGGTTGAATGAAGACATAACACCCATGGAGTTTCCATACTTCAATGCCCATTCGAATGGCTTCAAGTATTGCTCACGCATAGCTTGCTCAGTTACAAAGGTGCAGACACCACCATAATCGGCACGATATGATTCCTGATCGTTCAAGAAGAAGTGCTTTACATAGGTAATCAATCCTTTAGAAGAAGCACCTTTGACGGCAGCCGCAGCAAATCTTGCAGCGTGCCATCCATCTTGTGAATAGTATTCGAAGTTACGTCCAGAGAATGGTGAACGATGAGTATTCATAGCAGGACCAGCCCATTGAGAAAGTCCAACCCAAATTGCATCGTTTCCAACCATACGTCCCATCTTTTGACCTAATATAACATTGAATGTCGCAGCAAGAATAGGAGCTGAAGTAAACAATGTTCCACCTCTAATTTGGACAGGACCATCAGCATAGCTGTTGGCATCCATTCCTATGGCATCAATCTTGGTCATGTTAGGACCACTAGTGGCATCACCAGATACGATGTCTGACATTTCCTTCCAAGTCAATTCATTCATCAACTTAGACCACTTTTGTGAACCTTCATCAGTTCCTTCGACAACTTCTCCATTTTCATCGATCTTCAAATCTTGATAATCGACACCAGAGAGATCGGCAAGCTTGATATTGTTCTTCTCGCCTTGATTCCATGAAGAAGGTACAGAATTGACATACCAAGGATCAGCTTCCGATAATTCGTAATGATTGTAGACATCCTGATCGTCGAGACGTGCAATTTGATTAGCTGTCAAAGTACGATCAGCAACTGAAGCAGGCTCAGGTTGTTTCAATCCAGTTGCTCTAGAGATCGAATGGCTGAGCAATGATTCTGATGTGGAATTGTAATCATCATCTTGAGAGAAGATAGGAGTGATTTCTTTTCCAGTCTTATAATCGGTGGAAAGCTCTAATGCAGTAGGAACTGCGGCAGTATATGAAAGAACTTGAGTGTGTGAATCTCTGTTAGCTGAGATTGTGTAATTTCCAGCTTCCAATTCATATCCGACAAAACCATTGCCGTTGGCATCATTCCAGTCATAAGAAGCCATATCCTGAGCAACAAAGTCGATTGTGACAATGTCAGACTCGCCAGGTTGAAGCAACTTAGTCTTTCCAAAGTTGATGAGGTTATTAGAAGCTTTCTCGATTCCACCCTTGGTATAAGGGGCTGAATAATAGACCTGTACAACATCCTTACCAGCTACATTACCAGTATTGGTAACTTTGACTTGAACTTCAATAGTTTGATTGCCTTTGGTGATTGCAGCATCAGTTATTCCTTGCCACTCCCAATCGAAGGTGGTGTAAGAAAGTCCGTATCCAAATGGATAAAGAACTTGCTCTTGATACCATTTCTCACCAGTCTGTCCACCCATATCAGTAGCAGCTGTCTCATAGTATTTATATCCGTTGTAAATACCTTCTCTGTATTCGAGATCGGCGTAGTTAGTCATCTTTCCACTTTCATCATAGAAGAAGGCGTTCATTCTAGAACCATCAGCATTCTTGTTTTGAGTCTGCCATCCTAAGTTTGTAAAGGAAGGATCCTTGGTGAAATCCTTAGTCCAGATATCGGATGTATGTCCAGAAGGATTTACAACACCTGTTAAAATTCTTCCGATAGCTTCAGCACCATTGTTTCCAACTCCACCGACCCAAAGAATTGCATCGACACCCAAGTTGGAATCGGTCTTCTCTTCGGCCAATTCAGGAATTTGCATAATATTAGAAGAGTTGATAACAACAATGACCTTGGAGAAGTGTTCCTTGACGTGGTGAACCAAAGCCACTTCGTTGTCATCGAGTTGCAACACGTGATCATCGGGGTTTGCATGATCTTTCACTTGGTTAGTTGCTAAGTCCTTGTTCTCAGTTCCTTGTCTTGAGAAAGTGATGACTGCAGCATCGCTGTATCCATAATAAGAAGCGATAGTAGAAGGAGTGTAGTCGGATACAGGAAGCTCATTATTGATTGTTCCTAATGTGTGATAGGTGTTATAAAGATTGACAGTGACAGGGTTGACTTCAAGACCTGCATCTTCCAAAGACTCTACAAGACCCGTGTAGGCAATTCCGTTATTGCCAGTTGTTCCAGCACCAGATCCACCACCAGCAGTAACAAGGTTGACTGATGCCATTCCAAATAAAGTAACCTTCTTTTCATAAGAAGCTAAAGGTAATGCATTGTCAGCATTTTTGAGCAAAGTATCACCTTCGGCAGCTATATCGATAGCTAATTCCTTAGCAGATTTTTGCTCGTCAGCAAAACTTCCATAATCGGAATAAAACTTTCCCTTTGCATCTTTGTCACCGGTGGAAGTTCCATCGGGATTGACTGTTCCAGGCTCTAATGAGTCTACATCATGTTCAGAATCACTAGTTCCACTTGAGTCCCCACCATTTCCAGATGAGCCCTTGTTATTAGAAGGGGTACTTGGATTAATTGAAGGATTAGTTGAAGGATTAGTGCTTGGGTTGCTGTTGCATCCAATCAACATTGTTGTTAATCCGAGCAAAGCAAGTAATTTGAAATTTGTCTTCATTTTGTTTCCAAAAAGACTATATGTCTTTTCCTTTCCGGTTGATTATCCTCAAATCCATATGTAGGAATTTTGCAACCGTTTACATTTTATTTTTACAAAAGGAAGATAGAAACTGTCAATGTTGGTCGAAATGTTTATCATTTGAACTCTTTACACAAATTCGTTCAAATAACATACTAATTTTAGAAAGGTGTAAGCTCTTTTATAATAATGGCGAGAGGATGAAAAAAATGACTGAAAATATATTTGAAAAAGTCAACCATTCTAAGTTATATATACATATCGTTAATATTATACAAAGAAAAAGTTGTTTCTATGGATATTATGTAATATGTCAAAGCAAATAATTGAGCTTTCTTTAATCGAAGAAAGAAACTGTGAGTTGATCATAAAGACCTTCTTGGATTTGACTGATAGCAAAAAAGTCGAATCTATAAAAGTCAATGATGTCATTCAAGAAATCAAGATATCCAAAGGTACTTTTTATAAATACTTTTCAGGAAAGACTGATCTCATAAATAAAAGCGTAGATTGGCTAGCTTTTGAATTGAACAAAAAGATATTAAGGCCTTTGATATCAGAAAATTTCTCTGATGAGATCATTTTGAATACCGCAACTAAAATAAACGTCAATAAGAGAATTTACAAACAAGTCACTGATTTGTTTGTAGATAAATCCTTTGTCGAATCCAAGCTGATGATGTCATCAGGATTAGATGATAAGCATATCCTCACAATAAATCGAATCCTATTATTCTACTTAACAAATCTCTTCAAAGAAGAGACAGACTGTACCTCTTTAAAGCTAAAAGAGACAATTAAATTTTGTCACAAAGAACTGAGAAGAAGTCTTAAACAAATAGAAGGAGTTGGAAAAAATGATTGAAATAGCATTAGTAGAAGACAATCCAAACGATAGAGATAACCTAATAAAAGCATTAAATAGATTCTCTAAGGAAGAAAATGAGCCTATTCATATAACACATTTTTCTACCGGAGAAGAGTTTATAGCTAAGTTCAAAGCTATTTATAATGTTATCTTCTTGGATATAGAATTAGGTGGAATGAACGGAATGTCTATAGCTCAATCCATAAGAAAAGTAGACAACTCAGTATTCATAATATTCTGTACCAACATCGCAGCACTAGCTATAAAGGGTTATGAATACAACGCTTTGGATTACTTCATAAAGCCTGTGTCTTATGAAGACTTAGTGTTGAGAATGAAAAAAGTAGTAAGAAGTGTTAAAGATAGTCAAAGAAAAATTAGCTTTCCTATAGAAGATGGAATCCAAGTCTTATTAGTCAACGAAATCATCTATATCGAGTCTTTTGGGCATGACACAATCTATCATACAAAAGATAAAAATATAAAAGCTAAAGAGAGAAGAAGCATGAAATCCATAGAAGATGAATTAGGACCTCTTGGATTTTCTAGATGCAATGTAAGTTACCTGATAAACCTCAGATATTTAGACTCAATAAAAAATAATAATGATGTGATTTTATATAATGGAGAAACATTATCGATCTCTAGAAATAGAAAGAAAGATTTCTTAAATGATTTCTTTGCTCACCTAAACAAAAACGGAGGAATATCTCAATGACGGCCGATCAAGTATACGGACTGATCGACTTTCCTTTGTTTTTAATACTAGGAGAGTCTTTAATAGTTCAGTATTTCCCTAGAAGAAACTACTTTTGGATACGAGCTGTTATTTGTTCCATCGCTGTCATCGCTTTTAATTTCCTTAGAGATTTCAGTTATGTTCCTATAGATTGGCTCAATTCAGCTATCAAAATGTCTTTTCCTTTGATGACATTCTCATTGTCTTTAATAGGATTGAGCATTTGTTTTAAAGCTACTATTCCAAGTATATTGTTAGCTGGAACTGTAGGATATTGCATTCAAAACTTCTCCTATTGCTTGATGTCGATAATAAGAATTTCAATAGGATTCGATCAATCTCTTTGGTACTATGTAATTGCAATACTAGCACCCATATTCTGCTCAACTTACTTCACTATATATTTCATCTATCTCAGAAACAAGGATCTTAGAATCGGAATAGACAAGATTCAAGAAAAAAGACAAATATTGATAACTTTGATGGCCTTAACAGGAATATCGATTCTATCTTGCTATGCTATGATGACTTCCGTCAAATTTGATTCAAAAGGAATGTGGTACTGCACCTATTCCTTCGATATGATAGTCGGAATCATTATCGTAACTACTGAATTGGAGTTATTGAGATCTAGAAAAAATGCAATAGATAAGATGAAAGTACAAACACTGTGGGAAATAGATAAAAGAAACTATGAAAAAAATGCCGAGAACATGAATTTTATCAATGTTAAGATGCATGATTTAAAGCATAGATTAGACAACTTATCTACCAAAGTCGACAAGGAAGAACTAGATTCATTAAAATCGTCCTTAGATGTTTTTAAGTTTGTGAACAAAACAAATTGTGAAGCTTTAGATATGGTCTTGGCAGAGAAAGAAATGAAGATGGTCAAAAGCAAGATTCATTTTACTTGTTTAGTCGATGCCTCAAAAATCAACTACATTCCAAAAGAGAACTTATATTCTTTATTTGAAAATTCAATTTCGAACGCAATTGAAGCTGTGACTCAATTACCAGAGGGCAAAAGAGTAATAGCTATAACTAGTAAAGACTATGGTGATTATATAAATATTCATATTGAGAATTACTGCGATAAAGATAAAGTAAATACAAAGATAGGAATCACCACCAAGAGCGACAAATCCATGCATGGATTTGGATTGAAATCAATAGAGATGATGATGAAAGAATATAAAGGAAAAATGTCTATAAAACTAAAGGAAGATATCTTCTCTTTAGATTTGTTGTTCCCTATTCAGTTCGAAGAGACCAATTTTGACAATTAAAAAGCCAACTTTGACAATTCATCCCAGTTTCTTTTCCTAGCAGCTATTATGAAAGCACATACAAGTTAAATATAAAAAGATTTATGGAGGAAGCTATGAGAGGAAACAAAAATTTCAAAAGCAAGAAGTTCATCGAAGAAGCTTATGTCGCTTTGCTTCTTCAAAAAGACTTCAAGAAAATAACAGTGATCGACATAATAGAGCAAGGTGAAGTCAGTAGAGCAACATTCTATAAGAATTACGAAGACAAGTATGACTTAAGCAAGGACTTCATAGAAGAATTCTTCTTAAAGTACAAAGAGGTAAGATTAGATAAGAAAACAGATGATAAAGACTATCTTATCTTCTTAAATAAGAACAGATTGAACTTCACTGCTATCTTCAAAATCAAAGATGAACTGATAGACGGAATGAATGAGTTGAAGAAACTCATTCAAGCCGAATACAAGAAGATAAACAACTCGACCGATTTAGAAGCGGATTTCTATGCTTCCCAATCAGTCTGGGCTTTGAATTATCTAGCTTCACTGAATAGATTTATCTCTGAAGCTGATTTAAATTCGATACACTTATCTTTTCAAAAGTTGAGTTCCGATATAAAAGAAAGAAAAGAATATTGAGAACAAATTAGAAGAATAATGCAGATGTCTTGCTAAATTAACTAATATATTTTTGAAATATTTATATAGTTAAGAATATAAATAGACAAAATTTGGAAATTATATGTTTTTTTTCTTTTTTATGTGTACCAAACTAAATAACTATGATAAAATTCAAAAGGTCATTCTAGTGATTCTTTTCTAAAATGCAGGTTTTAAGCGATTTGCAAAAGCTTGTGATATCTTTTTGCTTTCATAGATTCATTAGATTGCTCTTCATTTTTTATACCAATTGTTATGAATTGATTTCTTTGGAAGGAAGCTCTTCTATGATGAAAAAACAAAAAATAAGAGTATTTGAAGCTTTTGCCGGAATTGGAGCACAAAGTGTCGCTTTAAGAAGAGCAGGTATTTCATATGAAAATGTTGGAATAAGTGAATGGTTTATAAACGCCATTTTGGCCTATGATGCCATTAATTGCTCTGATGAACCATTACCTGAAATTCCATCATTTGAAGAGCAAATTAAATATTTGAAGCAATTCACTTTTAGTCGGGATTCGCAAACTCCAATACAAGATATCACTCGTTTAAATAAAAAAATAATCCAGAAATTATATGTAGCCAATATAAGAACGCATAATTTCGGATCAATCACGGATATTACAGGCGAAGAATTCCCCGAGTGTGACTTGTTGACATACTCTTTTCCGTGCCAGGATTTGTCTACTGGTGGCAAAACAAAAGGAATGAAAAAAGGAAGTGGGACTCGTTCTGGGCTTCTTTGGGAAATTGAAAGAATAGTTGTTGAATTAAAGAAGTTAAATAAACTCCCCGAGTACTTATTATTGGAAAATGTTCCAACGATTATTGCCGCTTCAAATAAGCCCGATTTGGATGCTTGGCTAAAGGAATTGAAAGACTTAGGTTATTATAATTCTGAGCCGCAGATTCTTTGCGGTAGTGATTTTGGTGTTAGACAAGATAGAAGACGTTGTATCATCGTAAGTTCACTCCACCATGAATTGAAACTTGATAAGTTAAAAACGAAAAAGCTTCCCAGCATTCATGAGTGTTTTTTTGATGATTACTCTAATCCCATTTATAAAGCAGAAGCAGACGAGGCATCTCTTAATCCAACACGGAGCAGGGAGATAATGTGGAGAATTAATAAAAGAGACCCCGTTACAGAAAATACTATTTTTCATACTGTAACTTGCAATCTAGACAGAAGTAATAACGCCGGGATGGTTAAATATAATGGACCAAAAGATGGAAAATGGAAAAGAAAATATCGCCTTTTAACATCCCGGGAATGCTTTCATTTGATGGGATTCAATGATGAAGAATATAAAAAACTACAAACATTAGGTTTAAGCTATAGACAAAGAAATAAATTGATTGGTAATTCTATTATCGTCAATGTCCTTCAAGCCGTTTTTGAATATATGCTGGAGGAATATTCGAAATGAGCCATTTCTTATTTAAGTTGGATACGAAATCTTTTTTCTTTAATATCAAAAACGATAATGACAAAGGACATACCGCGACGGTTGCAACCATTCTAAAACAAGGAAGATCCATCAGCAGTGCTTTATCAGAATTTGAGAAATGCAGTTCGAACGTTCCATTAGATTGCCCTAATTTAATCAATGAATGTATTAAGAACTCAAAGTCCATAGTAAATATCAATAACCTTCTTGTATTTAACAAAATTTATTTGAATGGCGAATTTTTAACTGATGAATATGAGTTCTGTATGTATTTGAAGGAAGAAACAGATCCATCTAAAATTCAATTTGGAAGAATTAAACTTCATTATCCATCAAGTCTTAGATACTCTGACTTTCGTTATAACATCGATAACAGAGCAATATTGAATTTGATTTCAGAAAAATTGAATAATTATGCTTTTTTGGTTGTTAAAGTTGAGATATTTAACGAGCCGGGGAAAATTAATTTCATTACTAATATCATTGGCCAAAATGGCATCCCGTATACAAAAGTTTTTCTAAATTACAAAGGGGATGCTTCTAAAAAGTTTAACCAGGTTTTCAATGAAATTGCAGATAATTATGAAATTGAAGCCCCATTGATGAGAGAATATGGTGTTCCGGAAATCCCTGTCATTGATCCAACAACATATAAAGTTGCATACGACTACTGTCGAAGCCGAGCTTTGTCGTTCTTTTTAGATAAAGCAGAAGCAAACGGCTGCACCGATATTGAAGTGGTAAGTCAAAATTATCCATACGATATCATTGATATAGAATTATTATATAAAGGAAGAAAGAAATACATAATTCTCTGCTTCACAACCACGAATCAGGATTATTTTTTCTTGTCTAATGCCAAGAATGAATTTATCTATGACTTTGAAGGCGATGCTGTGATTGTTTTAATCAAAAGTATATTGACTAAGTCCCCTAAAATTGAAGTTTTTGGAGTTGAAGAACTTAGAGAAATGAAAAGATCATTGGAGGTTGTCAAATATTCAAAATGAGCAATAAGAAATGCAAAGAACCATCAGCAAATATCCTTATTCAAGGATTAAGATCTATAGGCTATAGTTTTCAGACAGCAGTGGCTGATATTATTGATAATTCCATAACCGCAGACGCAAAAGAAGTAAGAATCTTTTATGATCCCGCATCTGAAAAACCCTATTTTTCAATTTGTGACAATGGTTCTGGCATGTCTGAAGAGGAATTTGACAATGCTCTCGATTTTGGAACAAAAAAACAAAGAGATTTTTCAGACAAAAAAGATTTAGGACGTTTTGGCCTGGGTTTGAAAACGGCCAGTCTTTCTCAGTGCAAAAAGCTAACTGTTATAACAAAACAAGCCGGAGTCTTAAGGGGCGCCTATTGGGATGTGGATGATATTATCCAAACTAACTCATGGCAATTGACTTATCTTTCGCAAGAAGAAATTGAGAAGCTTCCTAATGATGTAATAAATTATTTAAAGGGCAAAGAAAGCGGAACAATTGTTCTTTGGGAAAAATTTGACCGAATTAGAAAGACTACATCTGATTTTCCTGCAACTATGCATAGAATTGTGCAAAGCGATGTTTTGAATCATTGTGCTTTAGTCTTCCATCGTTTTTATGATGAAATGCCAATTTATATAAACAACGAACGAATACCGAAGCGAGACCCTTTCTTAGACGAATCTTCTAGGTGTATTTCAAGACCTGAAATGACGATTCCGACAGATACCCCGTTTCCTATTGTCGTAAGAGCGTATCGTATGCCTGCCGAAAATGACCTGAGTAAAGAAGAGGCAGAACTCCTAGGCGGCAAATCATCTCTATTAACTGATGATGGACTCTATATTTATAGAAACAACAGATTGATAGCTTGGGGAAGCTGGATGAAACTTGAGCATCGAAATCTCTATACTCATCTCGCAAGAATCAAGATTGACATTCCCTCTTCTATCGATCAGGAATGGGGGCTTGATGTCAAGAAATCCATGGCCATCATTCCAGATTCTATCAAAGAAAAAATTCGTCCTGCTATTGTGGATGGTATCGGACAAAGCAAGCAAAGAACAAGGTATTCTGGAAAAAAAGAAGCGGATTTAGGCATTGATCGTGTATGGACGAGAACTACCTTAGAAAATCACAAAGTCAAATATGAATTGAACCAGAACTATCCTTCTTTGGAACAATTGAAGGATTCTTTGAATTCTGAGCAAAAAATTTTTCTTTCAAATTATCTTCACGACGTAGTTGATTTTATTCCAGCCGCAAAAATGAGAGATGACGTTCATGACAGCTTGATGGCTTTAAATGGACAAGAAAACAGACAAAATGACCAAGTTCTCATTAATGATCTATTTTCACGGGTAGATTTGTTCGACCCTAAAAATGTGGAGCAAGGCGTAGAATGCATTCAGCAATTATTGTCTACGGAAACTTTTTCACCCTTGAAAGAAAAAATGGCAGAAGTAGTCAAACAATATAGGAGACATTATGAATCAAAATAATATTCAAAAAGTCACGAGTATATTAAATATAAAATTCTATGGCGAAAGGCCTTCTATTGAAGAAATTGAAAATTTTGGCCCTACAATTCAAGTTGTTTTTCCTTCTTTTTCGAAAGAAGAAATAGCTGAAGGCATTCGAAATTATAAAATTTCAAAGGGCGTCAAAATCAATATTGCTGAAGTTCTTACCAAGCATCAAGATGATAGGTGGTTTGATAAGCTATCTTCCAATAATGATTTCAAATATTACAACCGATTTAAAGAATATTTAAGAAATGGATGTGGACGCAGTGAAGCGAAAATCGAAGCAACTCAAAAAGATAATTTTATTACAATAAAAAACTTCACGGACCCGACAGCAACCGATAGGATTCAAAGAAAAGGCTTGGTTGTTGGTGATGTTCAAGCTGGAAAAACTGAAAACTACATTGGACTTATGAATCTGGCGATTGATGTCGGATACAAGAACATCATTCTGCTTACCGGAACTACGGAAGAGTTAAGAAAACAAACTCAAAGAAGAATAGATGAAGGGTTGATCGGAGCCCATAGCGAAAGCCTTTTAAGCGATAAAATCGAATATTGCGGAGTTGGGGATAATGGAAATCAATGTTTTGCGGTTTCGCTGACAACATATGACAATGATTTTTCTATTGCTGCTAGTCGAAAAATGGCTTTTAAGCTATCAAATTTCAAATTGCCAACGGTTTTTGTCATCAAAAAGAATTCATCGGTCATCAAACAAGTTATAAATATGGTGAACAAGGACGATGAAAAGTTGAATAAGGACTCGGTGTTGATTATCGATGATGAATGCGATTATGCTTCATTAAACACAAAGAAAGAAGAAGTAGACCCTACCGTCATCAACAAAGGCATTAGAGACTTGATGAGCCTTTACACTAAATCAACTTACGTCGGCTATTCTGCAACTCCGTTTGCCAATATTTTTGTTGATCCTGATGCAAACTATGGCGAGGAAGAAAATTCAGTTCCAGATTTGTTTCCCTCTGACTTTATCGTACTTTTGGAATCTCCTAGCAACTATATTGGTGCAAAGGATATGTTCTATGGATTTGATGATAGGACAACAGAGGATGGTTCAATAAAGCAGGTTGGTAATTCAAACTCTTACATTCATTTGATTGGAGATTATTATGATAATTCCAAGAAAATGGAAATTATCGATAACAATTTTCTGCCTGCCAAGCATAAAAAAGATTTTCAATACAAAGAGCTTGCGGATTCTTTGAAGAAAGCCATCAAAGTGTTTTTGCTATCTAACTGCGTTTATTCTCTAAGAGGCTATGAAAAGCAGCATAGAACCATGATGATCAATATTTCTAGGTTCAACAATATTCAAGAAGAAATCGGTCATCAAGTTAAAAATTACGTTAAAAATCTAAAAGAAGCCATTGATGGTGCAGTACGTATGAGTGATGAGTATTTTAACCATCAGCCTATTCTTTCTGATATGGAGGAACTTTGGGAAAACGATGTCGCTTTCCGCAGGGGATCAGCTAACAGAGAACTTCCTCCTAATCGAGAATATACATTCCATAAAATCAAGAGTGTGTTGAAATATGAAGTTGATAGCATTCAAATTTTCATCACAAACACTCAACATAAGAAAGATCGATTAAAATATGATGATTATAAGGGCGTCGGTGTAAGAGGAATTGTCATAGGTGGATTTACTCTTTCAAGAGGTCTCACTTTAGTTGGGCTGATGACAAGTTATTACAGCAGAAATGCCATGGCCTATGACACTCTCGTTCAAATGGGCAGATGGTTTGGCTATAGAGACAATTATGATGATTTAGTCAACATTTATATGACTCAGTCATCTATTGATTCTTTCTGTGCAGCCTCTGATGCCACGGAAGATTTGAAGGTTCAATTTAGAAGAATGGCTGAAGAACATAAAAAGCCGATAGATTTCGGCCTTATGGTTCGAGAAGCGCCATCAACAATTGAGAATATTCCTCTCGTCACAGCAAGAAATAAAATGAGGAATACCAAAGATTACACGAGAACTATTGAGCTGACTGGAAAATCCATTGATACTTCAAAAATCTTTAAAAACCGAGAATTGAATCGTAAAAACGCTATGGAAGTTCATGAATTTTTAAAGAAAATTTCAATTTTCTTTAAAGAGCCTACAGATTCCGAATCGAAGAAATGCTACATAAACGTTCCTAAAGAATTGGTTTGTGATTTCCTTGAGAAAATTCACGTTTCCGAAGCTAATAAAACATTTGATTGCCATATTTTAAGCGAGTTCATTCAAAACAATGGAAAACTGAATGATTGGATTGTCGCCATAGGCAAAGGACGCAATATAGAACAGGTTTTAAGTGATGGCTTTATATTAAAGCCTCGTTCGAATGGATTACAGGGCCAGATGGAAGGCCCATGCGTACAACGTTCTTTTGAGTTATCGCCATCCTTCGATGAAGAAGATTTTTTCCGCGTAGGTGGCTCTAAAAACACCATTGTGGATCCCGGGATTTTTACTATCGGCTTGACAAAAGAACAGATTGAGAACGCAAAGGCAAGATATTCCAAAGACAATCCCAATTCTCAAATGAATCCTGGGGCAAGGTATTGGTTATATGAAAGCACAAAACCTGTTTTAGTCATTTATCCAATTGACTTAAAACCAACTGAAAAATCAGAGCCTGGAAAAACAGAAGTTCATTCTTCCAAAAAAGAGGAAATCATCAAGCGTCTTCTCGGCAATGATATTCTATATGGTTTTGCCTTGGGTTTCCCGGGGAAAGCTACTCAGGTTTTGCGTGTAAAATACAAAATCAATCTCGTTTGTCAAAGGAAATTGGAAGAATACAGTCAAGATGAAGACGAGGATAGTTCACCGAATAATGATGCAGACAAATAGATATAAAAGGAGGACGGAAAATGTCAATTGAATTTAGCAAAAATTTATTTGGAAAATTGAGTGTAAACAGCGATTACTATCTTGCTGATTTAGATCAAAGATTACCTTTGTTTTATGGAATTGATAATAAAGGGCATTATTCATTGGTCTATCAAACAGAAAGATTACGTCAAGATATTTCAGGAACAAAAATTCTCGACGTATCTACTGGAAGAATTGGAAACGACGAAAAATATGTAGTGTCTCTTTCATTGCTTGACAATGATTTCAAGTCGGTTTTTTTCTCACTATGCGACGATATTTTTTCTGTTTTGAATAATATCTCTGATAACGAGTCAGGATACTTGATATTCATTGACCGGATTAAAAAATGGAAGAAGATGTTTTCGCGTAAAACGCCTCTTTTGACAGAGCCAATAATTCAAGGATTATATGGCGAACTCTATTTTTTGGATAATTATATGTTTCAAAAATACGGCATGGAAAAAGCAATCAAGGCTTGGGGTGGTCCTCAAGGCATGTCAAAGGATTTCTCTATAGGCCTTGATTGGTATGAAGTAAAATGCATCAACGCTCAAAAAGACAAAGTAATTATTTCATCAGCTCAACAATTAGACTCGGAAAATCCAGGAACATTAGTTGTTATTAAGACTGAATATGTGCCGGAAGGATTTGATAACGGCATTGCAACAATCAATAAGTTATTCTGGAAAATAAAAAAGGAACTTTCTTCGCTTCCCGGAAGCGAAGAATTGTTTATGGATTGTCTATCAAAACGGGATTTTGCCCCTAATGAAGAATATGACAAGTGGCGATTTAATGTCACTCATGTTGATTATTATAACGTAGATTCGGATTTTCCAAGAATCACTCCTTCAAATGAGCAAAAAAGCGCTATTGGAAAAATCACGTATGAATTGATATTGGATGCTCTCAAGAAATATACGAAAGAAGGTAAATAAAAATGTCAGATATTGAAAGCGAAAAGAAAACGCCATTGACGTATCAAGATTTTTGGACGGATATTATTTCATCGTGCCAAAATGATTTGGAAAGTTCTACCGAATATCCTCAAGTCATTTTCTTTGAAAAATTCGAAGATATTCTTGAAGACAATAATGTATTTTCCGGCTTGGATTTCCATTATTTTGAGTCTAAAAACTCTTCAAGAAAATATCGTCAGATGCATATTGATTATGGAATGGTCGACTACACCGATAATTCCATCAATCTTTTAACGGTTGATTATGACCCTTCGCATATTTCCACAATCACAAATGACAAGAGAGATGACATGTATGGGAAAATGGTCAGCTTTATTGCAAATGTCAAAAAAGGGTATTTTCAAGAAAACAGTTTGGAAAGCGACCCCATTTACAGCTTTGTCACAGAAATTATCAGAAAACTTCCAACAACTGATAATTTGAATTTGTTTATCCTTTCTTCTAATGTGAAGAGTAATACTTTGAAGGAATTGCCTCCTCAGATGGTAGACATTGACGGGAAAGAGGTTAATGTTGTCCTGAAAATCATTGACATTCAATATTTATTCAACTCCTCTTTATCTACTCGTAAAACTGATCCTGTAAATATAATTGTTTCAGATATAAATAACGGAAAGGTGACAGGAATTAAATGTCTGCCTGCCAATATTCAAGGAGATGGCTATGAAGCATATCTCGCCGTTTTGCCTGGCGATTTTTTAAGTGAAGTTTATCGCCTCTATGGCGGTAGACTTTTAGAAAAGAACGTTCGTTCCTTCTTAAGCGTCAGAGGGAATGTCAATAAGGGTATTCGTAATACTATTAGAACGGAGCCGGATAAATTCTTTACTTACAACAATGGTATTGCTTGTACCGCCTCATCTATCAAAACTGAAAACAAAACTGATGGTCTTTATATTACAGAGTTAAATGATTTGCAGATTATCAACGGAGGTCAAACGACAGCTTCTTTGAGAAATGCTGTTTTGACTGACAAAGACCATATTGTTGATTTGACAAAGGTTTTTGTTCCGATGAAATTGACAGTTCTGGACGAATCTATTCCCGATGATGAACGAGATATTATGGTTGGTAATATTTCTAAGTATTCCAACTCGCAGAACAAAGTTTCTAATTCTGATTTGAATTCCAACAGTCCATTCTATGTTCAATTAGAAAAGCTATCTAGGAAAATTTATACACCGACAATGACAGATGGCCACCAGACCAGATGGTATTTTGAACGGTCCAGAGGACAATATGAACGCGATCAGATGGAATTGACGGACGCAAAAAGGAAGCAATTTAAGGCTTATAATCCAAGAAACCAGATGATGAAGATTGTCGATATCGCCAAATTCTATAACTCTGTCAACGAAAGACCATTTGAAGTTTCATGGGGTGGGCAGATGAACGCCGAGGATTTTCAGCTAACGATGCAGAAGATGTATGAAAAGAATCCCGTTTTTGTTAATGACCATTTCTTTAAATTAATCGTTTCTTATGGAATCTTATTCCAGAAATCTAGAGAAATTATAAGAAACACAGATACTTATGCTCAACATAGTGGTATTCTGGCTCAAGTAGTTCCATATACAATTTCCATGTTGATGCACCTCGTCAGAGACATGAAACTTGATTTGGACTGGAAGGATATTTGGAACAAACAGGATTTGCCACAATTATTGAAAGATGAAATTCAATCTCTGGGTGAATGGGTTATCAATGTTCTTGTTGATCCTTCTCGTGAAAAAGACAACGTCGGCGAATGGGCAAAACTGGATAAGTGCTGGAAGAACATGCTTTCGAGAAAGTATGTTCTAAAGCCAGAATTAAGCAGTATTTTGGTTTCTCCGCAAGAGGAAAAGGCAGATGCATTATCCGCTAAAAAAGAAGCAAAGTTAACCAGAAGCGTTGATTTGGGGCTTTATGTTTTTAAACTTGGCGCTAAATACTGGCAAGATATTCTTAATGCTGGTTATAGGTATAACAAATTCACGAATGATTACAATGGATGCAAGGATGTCCAATTTGCAATCAAGGCTTGCGACAGAAATAAACTGATTGAATCGAAATCTGCTTTAGAGGATTTAATGAGAATCAAGAAAGAATTCGAAGAAGAAGGAATTATTCAGAAACGGGAACCTGTTGAAGAAGAAGGAGAAGAATAAAACTATTCATTCAAGCATTTTTTCAATAATTCATTCAGTTGCTTTTTGATATTATTGAGACCATCTTTCTGCTTTTTAAAACTCAGGGTAGACAAATCTAGAAAGTATAGATGGATGGTCACATTAGTATCAATCTCAATCGATTTATTTTGGTCTGGATAGTCGTGAATCGTCTTATATTCTTTTCCATCCAAGCTCTGATGCTCTGGTTCGTAACTATAAGGATAAATTAGCCATACATCATTTGCCTTATATCTTTTAGCATAGGCATACATTTGGTACATGTCCGCCATTGAAATCCCAAAATTTCTTTTCTCATTGCTTGGATCAAGCCGTTTCCATTTTGTGTCTAGAATGATATTTTTTTCTGCTTTGTTTACAGTTTTGAATATGCGAATGTCTGGCCTTATTTGAAACTTTTTGGGATTATCAAATAGATATTTCTTCGTTGATTGTGTCTTGATATTCCAGTCGCTGAATTCTGAATCATTGGATAAACATTTTTTGAGCATCTTTCCAACAAAGGATTCAAATATCTTTTCCATCGGGAAGAGGAGTGAGTCCGCTGAAGTTTCTCCTTTCTGGATAATGAAAGATTTTCCAAGGAGAAATGCAATGGACCATTCAATGACGTCATGGTATGAGCTATTGAGCCTGTCATAGACGATTTTGCTATAGTCAGACAGATAATCCGCTGATTTAGGAACCATTTCAAATATCTCTAGCAATTGCCTTGCTTTTTTACCGTTTTTAATGTTTGTTGTTTTATCCGATAGGAGAAGCAATGCTGATTTAATTAATCTGTTTTCAGGAATGTCAATCAAATATTCATCGTGTTGAATATAGAATTTATGTTTATCGACAGAATTGAATCTAATCTGCTTCATTACGTTCAACGAACCTTTAAATGAGGAAATATTCTCCTCGACGGAGACGTACCGATGCTTCAAGCCGCGCTTAATCAATTCTTCTACTTTTGAAAAGTAAAGCTGAATAAAAACTTCAAAGAGTGAAGTCTTACTGGTATTGAGATTCGCAGTATTGGAAGGTGTGGCTGGAAAGTCCTTCAAATATCCAAGCATTCTTAAAAGGATTCTTTCCAAAGCTTCATTTTCGCTTATGTTATTCGACTCGATGTCAATCTTTGGGAGAACCTCTATTTGAAAGCGATTCTTAAGTTCGATGATGCCAACATAATGTTGTATTTGGAGTATTTCGCCATGTCTTTTATGGTTGCTCAATTTTAAAAAACTGACGATTCCTCCCCGGAATTCTTCTTTGTCAGTTTCCTCTTTCTCTTTTTTTAAAAGATAATTTTTGAGTTCATCAAAATATATCGGATTTAAAGAATAAACATTATTCTCTTCCTTTTTATAGAAGCAGTTCGATGCCTCATCATCCCCTCTCTTAATTTTGTCGTATTCTTTCAAAGTCAAGGATTTCATCAGTTCTCTGAATCCTCATTTTTATCGTTAGAGATTTTTGAAAAGCTCTTTTTAGAGAATCCAATGATTTTCAAGTAGTTATTGATATCGTTAAAACCATCATCATTGATTTCATAAGACTCTTCTTCATCATCCATGTCATCAAGTAAATCCTTGTTTTGAGCGACATATGTATACTTTGCTTTTCTTCTGACGATCATATCTTGGTCATTATTTTCTTTTCCGGTAATTCCTAAGACAAATCTAATTTTCTGGTAATTGCCATAAAAATATTCTTGAAGAAGAGGAATGATTTTGTTCTTGAATACCTTGGACAAGTCATCCAAATTGTAGGAACCATTCTCCAGTTCAGGGATATCAAGGAAATAAGAATGGCCAATCTGATGATCTCTATCATAGATGTAAGTGATTCTTTCATTTATTGCAGAAAGAACGTCTTTCAAAGAAAGAGGAATGGGATCTTCTGTTTCAGATACTAAACATTTTTGATAGGACTCTAGAAGAGTCGGATTTGGCATCATTTCGAAAAAGGCAAATCTTCTTCTTAATGCAGTGTCTAATCTTTCAATGGAACGATCAGCTGTATTCATCGTTCCAATAATATAGACATTGTACGGCACACCCCATTGTTCTTTGGAATAGGGGAGGATGACTTGAAGCTCGTTTTTCCCATGAATTCTTTTGTCTTCTTCGATAAGCGTGATTAAATCACCAAAGATTTTTGATACATTTCCTCTGTTAATTTCATCGATGATAATGACGAAATTATCATTGGGATGTTGTTTGGCATAATCGCAAAGCGACTTAAAAACACCCGGTCTTAAAATATATTTGATATCTCCGGTTTCCTGGCTGACATCAGGAAAAATGCCTTCAATAAAATCCTCATAAGAATAAGATTGGTGGAAGGTGGTGAAACATATATGACCTTTTTTAACTTTTCCTTCAGCATCATATTCGACTAAATCATTATTGAAGTTCTCTTTTAAATTCCCATAATCGGAAATAATCTCGTGATTTTTCAATTGCTCTAATATGGATTGATTATTCTCTACAATTGCTTCTGCATAGGCAATAGAATGGTACGTCTTTCCGGTTCCAGGAGGGCCAAATAAAATAACATTTTTAGGGAAGATTAAGTCTTCTTTTTTCTGATTAATAGACCCACTACCACTTATTTTTGATAAACTCGGATATTTATCAAGAACATCTTCCACATTATTTTCTCCAGTCGCCACTTCGTAATAGGGCTCAAGGTTTTCAAATCCTTTCTTTATTAATTCATTTAGATCCTCGTCATCGTATAGGTCATCTAATTCAATCACTTTTGAAATCTGAATATGAGCATTGCTATTAATATTAGAAACAAATGAATCAACTATTTTTTGATCAATCTTGACGTTTTTCTTTCCGTTGTACCAATAAGTTAAACCAGGCATTAGCTGAATACTTAACGCCTTGACATAATTCGGACGATATTTAAAGAAAACATCTTTTAACCCAGTTTGATTATTTTTTTTAGTTCGCTGTTCCGGTTTAGTCTTTATTTCAACTGATAGTCTAATAATTGGATTTCCATTATCATCTTTACTTAAAAAAGAAGATAAAGAAACAGGATTATTTTCATCTGTTATATTTTTATTTTTCGCCGTAATCCAAAAATAATTTTTTATTGTTTGACCATTATTACCGCCTCTATCAGCATATGGATTTCCATGAAAAGGCACAAGCTCAAACGAAGCAGGAAAATTATTACATATAATTTCTTTGAACTTCCTATATCTGTTTTTTGTATCACTACCATAATTCTTATATAAACTCTCTAGTGCACGTGAG
>FR878751.1 GCA_000434395.1 Clostridium sp. CAG:568
CCAGTGAGAGGGGTGCAGTACATTATACCAGTGGTTTTTATTATTGAAAAATTGTATGTTAATAGAGTATGAAAAAGAAAAATAATGATTATGAAAGAATTAACTTCCATGAGGAAGATGATCCTAGAGATAAGATTTTCGGACCATATTTTTGGGTTAGGATTGGAATAAGTATATTCATAACTCTGTTAATCTTTTTGTTGTGCTATTTTTTAG
This sequence comes from Clostridium sp. CAG:568, assembly GCA_000434395.1. GTDB lineage: Bacteria > Bacillota_I > Bacilli_A > RFN20 > CAG-288 > CAG-568. Next base: position 217 of record FR878751.1, read on the forward strand.
AAGGAAGAAATTTATTGATTGCTTCTAATGCTTCCTTTGGAAACTTAGCCATTATGCTTTGCTTTGCTTTTTGCTCTTTCTTTAATAGAAAAGGCTATTTCGATGGTATGGGTTATGCTGTCATGGTGACTTTTAGTTTTGTCACAAGACAATATAGAGGTAGTTATGGTGATTATGTCGAATATATGAAAGAGAGAAGAGGTTTATCGGAGGACGGCAAATGGCCTTTTATGGCTTATTTGATTATGGCTGGAATTTGGCTTATAGTTGCTATTGTTTGTTATTCCCTTTTTAAAGTGTCTGTAGCCTAGAAAAACTATAAAAACCCAAAAAAAAGAAAAATAACTAATTATTAAGGTTGACATTAATTAGTAGGATTTTATAATAATCAAGACTTTTGCAGGAGGAAATTTTGATATGGGAAAAATAATTCAAAATATCTCCTGCAGTCATGGAGGTTTTAATATGAAAACTAAATACAAAGCTGGGTTACTTAGTTTGTTGTTAGGAGTTTTCTGTCTCGCTAACTGCAAATCTGACCCTTCCACTAATAGTGGAAATAGTAACACTGGTGGAAGCTCTCAACCTGCTGGTGATGTTACTGAAGGATATACTGGTGGTGCATCTTATGTTACTGACGCCGAAGCTAAAGCTAATATTCTCGGCCAACTCGAAAAGTATGCCATGGATACAAAGCTTACTGGTATTCCTATTTTGAGTGACTCTAGCACCACTTATTACCACAAACGTGTTCAACTTCCTAAGGGTGCTGATGGAAAGAGCTTGGGTTATGTTCAAGGATATGGAACTGGACTTTTGAAGGAAGGTGCTTTGGATAGCTCTGTAGCTTTTGATGACCCTGACGGTTTCAGTGCTTATCACAGCTATTTGCAGACCTTCGATACTCAATGTCCTACTAAAATCAACGGCATGGACGGAAATGATACCCGTGTCTCTAATTTCTACGGTTATATCTCCTCTGCATTCTATGATTTAAAGCTTGTCAAGGCTGATAACTCCACTGAGTCTGATCCTAGATACAAGAATGATTTTGAGTGGTATCCTGTTTTGGCCAAGAGTACATCCAAGAACTCTGACGGAAAGCCTCTAGCCGTAGATGACAACGGAAACACTTTGAGTGTTTCTGATTCCGGAAACGGACTTCACTCCAAGTGGCGTATTTATGTCAAGACCGGTGAAGATGGCTTGAAATATGCTACTGCTAGTACTAAGAGATCTAAGTATAACGGCAAGGGTGTCAATGTTGAAGACTATGTCTTCGCTATGAAGGTTTTGCTCAACCAGAAGGATGCCTATTATCGTTCTTCCTCATATACCTCCGGAACTAACGAAATTAAAGGTGCTGCTTCTTATTACAACAAGACTAAGAATATTGGACCTGTAGCTGGAACTCATAATGATTCCACACATGAAGTAATCGATAACGATTCAAACTGGAAAAATGTCGGATATCAAGCTGGATACGATTCTGATGCTGGTGCATATTATGTCGATGTAACTTACAACGTTCCTTGTGATCGTTTCAATGCCATGTATCAAATTGCTGATGCTAACGTTGAACCTATCAATCCTGAATTCTACGGAGAAGTTACTGGACTTGATCCTACCACTGGTGGTGGTGCAAAAGGAAAATCCTTCAATCCTAAGCAATATGGTGCCCCTAACGGAACTAATGGTAGCGAAATCGTCGACTCTATTCTTTCTGTTGGACCTTATGTCCTCACTGAGTGGAACGATAGCAGCAAGGTTATCTTCGCACGTAATGATGAATGGTTTGAACGTAAAAACGATAAATCTCTATATAGAATTCCTGGTGTTTGTATGCGTATTACTACCCAAGCACAAAATGACCAATACTGGGGAGTAAAGCAATTCACTAATGGAAATGGATCTTTGGATTCTTCATCTAAGCCTGGAAATACAACTGAATACAATTCAGGACTTGATAAGAATGGAAACATGATTAAGACTCCGGGTACTTCAAATTGGAAGCTTTCCGTCAACTCTTGTACTCAAGATACATGGAACAAGTTGTTTGGACCTCAAGGAACAATCAAGCAACATTCTCAAGCTTCTGATATGTGGAATGTCAAGCCTATCATGAGTAGCTCTGACTTCCTCGATGGCTGTTTCTTTGCTATCGACCGTGAGAAGGCTGCTACTGCTTCAGGTATGTCACCTGCATATGAGTTCTTCTCAGATGCATACTATATCGATCCTCAAAAGAAGGTTGTTTACAATACAACTCAAGCTCATAAGGATGCAGTCGCTGAATATTATCCTGAAACTCATGGATACAACAGCGAAGCTGCTGCAACATTGTTCACTAAAGCAATTAACACTTTGTTGGCAGATGGAACATATAAGGCTGGAGACAAGATTACTTTGACCTCACTTTGGATGAGCCAAGCTAATATCGATGAGTTTGGAGCTTCAGTCACAGGTGATATTGTCAACGCCTTCAACGATGCAGCTAAGAAAGTCAATGCTGCAAACCCCTTGACTTTGGTAATTAAGAACGAAGTCGCTTCTAACAAGGGTGATGTCTACACTCCTATCGGAGAAGGTAAGTTTGACTTCGCTTTCGGATCATTGACTGGTATGAACTATAATCCTCTTGGAATGATGGAAGTTATGAAGTCAGACAACTCTTCCGGATTCACTTTGAACTGGGGTGCTGATACTTCAGCCAATGATGGAAAGAGCTTGATCTACGAAGGAAAATCTTGGTCATTCGATGCTTTGTGGGAATCTGCTGTTTATGGTGTTACCGTCAAGGATGGAAAGGTCACACTTCCTTACATCTACAACGATAAGAAGTCTGGATTCGTTCAAACATTCGATGATCTTACCGGTGATTTGAGTGCACTTGAATTCGATTTATACTTCGATGTCGATAAAGATTTGCAAGCAGCTGCCAATATGACTATCAATTCATTCCAGGTAGCTATCACCTTCTATGGAAGTGATGAAACTATATATTCATTCGTTGTAGACTTGGTTAAAGAGAAGGATGAGTCTGATCCTGACAAGGATTCAAAGGTTATCTTCACTCAAACTGACACAGCAATCACTGCTAAGTTGGATATAAAGAGCCTCTATTATTGGGCTAATGTTGTCAAGAAGAGTGATGGTACTATAGATCCTAATTCCGAAAAATCTGAGAAAGCACAAAGAGAAGCAGCTAACAATATCAACGATGGTAGTATTGGTCGTAATATTGCTATGAATGCTTACTTCACTGTTAATATGGAGTTCGGTGGATTTGAATCTATTGCTACTTTGAATAACACTTACACATTTATTGGTGCTGCAAAAGCTGAATAAAATTGATTTAATTCAATTGTTTACTAATATTATTGTGGTTTAGTTTTTAGAACGGCAAGAAACTATTTTCTTGCCGTTCTATTTGTTAGATAATATTAAAGTTAAAGGAGTTGAAAATGACTAAGTATGTTATCAAACGTGTGCTGCTAGCTTTAGTTACGGCATTCATAATTATTTCATTAACGTTTATAGTCTTTACACTCATACCACCAGCATCCCCTAGCGGAATGATCAGTGATCAAGTGGCGTACTATAATGACCAAGTGGATAAAGGTTTCTTCATAGTTTCGAACACGGAACTAACACAATATGGAAAGTATACTTTCACATATGTCGATGGTTCTGCTGTGACTCATTATTACTATATTAAACCTGCCATTGAGCAATATTGGGCTTGGCTTACAAACGTTGTTACAAAGTGGGATTGGGGTGTGTCTTCCTCAGTTCGTGTCAATACACCTGCTATTCAGTTGATTGCCGAAAAATTGCCTGTTACAGTCAAGATTAATGCTGTGGCATTAGTTTTGTCTGTCCCTTTGGGAATCGCTTTGGGTGTATTAGCTGCCTTGAAGAAAGGAACATTCACCGATAAGGCTATCACAGTAGGAATTATCGCTGTTGTTTCTTTACCTTCCTTCGTTTTGATTTCTTTGCTTTTGCTCATATTCCAAAAAGTTTTGCCTTCTTTTTGGCCTGTTATAGAAGCACCCTTGGAAACTAGAGTTTTGGGATATGTCATTCCTGTCTTAGCTAGTTCTTTAGGATCTATCGCTGGATATGGACGTTTTGTACGTGGTGAATTGGTCGAAGTCATGTCTTCTGATTACTTGCTCTTGGCTAGAACTAAAGGTTTGACCAAGACTCAATCAGTCATTAGACACGCTATGCGTAACGCCATGGTTCCTGTCCTTCCTTCAATCTTGGCTGAATTCATTTCAGTCTTAGGTGGATCGGCAATCTTGGAAGGTATGTACAACATTCCTGGTATCGGTAACTTGTTCATCACTGCTATCAATGGATTGGATTACAACTTGTTGATGGTCGATATGGCAGTGTTTACAACAATCAGTTTGATGGCTGCAGTCGTTTTGGATCTATCTTATGGATTCTTGGATCCTCGTATACGTATGGGAGCAAAGAAGTGATATGGAAACTAATAAATATTCATATACAGATAGCTCGCATGTCGAGCATGCAGTTGAAATTCTCCCTGAGGATTTGAAATTAGTTCACACTGAGAAAAAGATGCACGATGTCGACTTGAAAGGTAAGACTACTACTTATTTCAAGGATATTCTTCATCGTTTTATAAAGAACAAGATTTCTGTCTTTGGATTTATTATCATAGCATTGATAATTTTGGGATCTGCTATCATCTCTGTCTCTATGCCTGAGTACAACATTACTAGTGCTAATGCTAGTGAAATTGGCTTGGCTGCCAAACTCTTCCCTAAGGGAACTGGATGGTGGGATGGATGTGTTTGGAAAGACAATTATATCTACGACACTGAAAATAAAATTCCTGTCGATTTGATCACTGGTGAACCTATCAATAGAAATGCCTATCTCGAAGATACAGCAAAGTTCACTTATGATGCTCCTATCACTAATGCATCTAGATTTGCTACTGATGGCGGGTATTTAGCAGCTCGTTCTAACAGTGAGAACGCTGGAAGAATCGAGTCTCCTGCTTATAATTTTGATTTCACTAACTATGAATATACATTGACTTACACTTTGACCGATGAAGTCACTGGTCATAAGGAAGAAAAGTACAATGCCACCAAGCCTACTTATGATGTCTATTTGAGCCAAGTTGTCGATGGAAATAGAGTTGAAACTTCTGTAGCAACTGGTTTAACTAACTTTGGTGAAGACTTAGCTTTAAATTTGAACTCCTATTCAGCATTGCAAGGAAAATCCTTTGCAAATGCTAATTTGGTGTTTAGAGCTCAAAGTGGAAATTATGCTATCTATTTGCGTAAGGCTAGCATGACGACTAATGATACTAACTTTGTCGCTGCCGACTTCAATTTCGATTCAGCTAACGGTATGTTGCTCAGAACTGATGGCAAAGGTATTTGGAACGTCGCTGGAAATACTTTGGGTGGTCTTTATATGGCTACTGTTACCAAAGTGACATTCCGTTTCGATACATATGAAGATTCATATGGAAATCTTGAGAATCAGTTGATCGGATCTACTGATTTGAAGGCTTTGGCTGATGACGATGCTATTAAGATTTATACTGATGAAGCTAAAACTAAATTGGTTGATTTGAAAAAAATGTCTGTCGATGAATTCACTAAGGCTTTCTCGAAAAAGAATGGTCAAAGAGTTTATATCGATATCTTGAAGGATGGTGAAGTTCCTTTCATCATCGATGACAATCCTATCATTGTCAAAGCTACTTCCGGTAAGGTCAACACGGTTGAATTCTATGTGACTATGACTAAATGGAAGAAGCTTGGATATTCATCTTATCCTATCCATATTCTAGGAACAGATAAGAAGGGTTATGATTTGCTGAAGGTCACAGCTACTGGTACCTTGTATTCTTTAGGAATGGCTGTCTGTGTCTTTATCTTCTGCTTTATCTTCGGTTTGATTTGGGGTTCTATTTCTGGATACTTCGGAGGAGCAGTCGATATCATCATGGAACGTATCGTCGATATCATCAGCGGTGTTCCTTTAATGGTTCTCTTGACTTTGTTCTTGGTCGTCTTTGGTAGAAACTGGTTCATATTCATCTTCGGTATGTGTTTCAGCGGTTGGATTGGTGTCTCGGGTATTACGAGAACGCAGTTCTATAGATTTAAGCGAAGAGAATACGTCTTAGCTAGTAGATCCTTGGGTGCTACTGATGGAAGACTTATCTTCCGTCATATCTTGCCTAATGGTATGGGTACAATCATCACTTCTACAGTCTTGATGATTCCTTCTATTATTTACTCTGAAGCTGGATTAGCTTACTTGGGATTGGGATTCACCGATATCACTTCATTAGGAAGAATATTGAGCGATAACCAAGCATACTTATTGACTGATCCTCTCTTGATTCTCTGGCCTTCAATTATCATCGCTTTGTTGATGATATCATTTGAATTGTTTGGACAAGGTTTGAGAGATGCATTCAACCCATCGACGAAAGGAGCTTAAAAATGGCAATAGATTTTAATAAATACGATAGAATCGATTATTCCAAATCTCCTGTCGTCCTTTCAGTCAAAGACTTGAGAGTTTCATTTAAGTCTGATTCTGGTATCGTTCATGCTGTCAGAGGAGTTTCGTTTGATTTACATAGAGAAGAGACTCTTTGTATCGTCGGTGAATCAGGATCTGGTAAGAGTGCTACATGTAAGACCTTGATGGGAATTCTATCTAAGGAAGCTATCATCGAAGGTGGTAGTGTCATGTTCCAAGGTGAGGATATGACGAAGATTTCTGAAGATGAATTCCATAGAATTCGTGGAAACAAGATTGGAATGATCTTCCAAGATCCTCTTTCTGCTTTGAATCCTATCATGAAGATCGGTCCTCAAATCGTTGAGACTACAATGGTCAATAGAAATATTTTGAAGAGATACTTCGAGAATTATATTTCTAAAGAACATACAGCATATAAGAATGCTATCACTGTTAGAGACTATACGATTTATCAGTTGAAGAGTGAGCCTGATTTCTATAGAACAGATGAGTTGAGCAAACTTGATGATGTTCTCTATAACCTTAAGAAAGACGGAAAATCTGATAAGGAAATCGCTGAATATAGAAAACAAAGAGAATCTGAAATCAATGCTAAGTATAAAGAAATCAAGGCTAATAATAAAACTAAGATTGCCGAAGCAAAGCAACATTTCAAAGATGTAGAACCCGGTCTTAAAAAAGATTTGGAAAACAAGAAGAAAGAAGCTAAAAAAGCTACAAAGCAATATAAGGCAGAACTTATTAAGAAGAGAGACGCTTCTATCAAAGATTGTGAAGTAAAGAAGTCTGAGATAAATAAATCTTCTTTATCTCAAGAAGAAAAGAATAAACAGATTGCTGAAATCGATGCTGAAATTAAGAAGATAAAGTATGACTTTGAAAGCCATACAAAGATTTCTAAAGCTCAAGCTAAAGAAATGGCTTTGAAGGTCATGGAGGAAGTTGGAATTTCTCAACCTGAAGAGAGATTCAAGCAATATCCGTTTGAATTCTCTGGCGGTATGCGTCAGCGTATAGTCATCGCTATCGCATTGACTGCTAACCCTGAAATTTTGATTTGTGATGAACCTACAACTGCTTTGGATGTCACCATTCAAGCCCAGATTCTCGACTTGATTAACAAGATCAAAGCTGAGCGTCATATGTCGGTCATATTCATCACACATGATATGGGTGTCGTTGCTAGAATGGCTGATAGAATTGCGGTCATGTATGCTGGTAAGATTGTTGAAATAGGAAAGGTTTGTGAGATATTCTACGAACCTAAGCATCCTTATACATGGGCTTTGCTCTCATCTATTCCTGATGTAGATTCTAAAGAAAAGCTTGATGCAATTCCCGGAACACCTCCTAACCTTGTCAATCCACCTGTGGGAGATGCGTTTGCTGATAGAAACAAATACGCTATCGGACTCGATTACAAATACGAACCTCCTTTCTATCAAGTGTCACCAACACACTTTGCTGCCACTTGGTTACTCTATGAAGGAGCACCTAAGGTTGAGCCACCTGCAATCGTGACAACTCGTATTGCAAAGGCTTTGGAAAAGGAGGAAGAATATGAGCGACGTGGAAAATAAAAAAGATAGTATTTCTCCAAGTGAGAAAGCTCTTCAAGATCTCAATTCCAACTCTTTGGACACTGCTTCTGGTGGAAGCAGAGTTGTAAAAAGCGTGATGACTGAAGATGATGGAGAGCATAGTTTTGATGAATCTAAGCTCGAGATTCCTGTTCATAAAGGACATGTTAAAGTAAAGCCTGAATATACTGATAACAATGTTATCCTTTCAGTCAACCATTTGAAAGTCTTCTTCCCAATGGGAAAGATGGGACATAAGTTCTATTTGAAGGCTGTTCATAACACAAATTTCCAAATTCATAAAGGTGAAGTCTTTGGATTGGTCGGTGAATCTGGATGTGGTAAATCAACCACAGGAAGATCTATCATCCGTTTGGAACAAATAACTTCTGGTTCTATTTATTATAAAGGTGTCAGAATTGCAGCCGGTGATAGATGGAATCGTAAGGAGATTAAATGGTCCAAGATTAAAGGTGAAGCTAAGATTAAAGAAATCAAAGTTGATTCTAGTCTCAGCCAAGCTGAAAAGGATGAGCAAATCTCTAAGATTAAGAAATTTATTGCAAACACTAAGATTCAGCAAGAAGCTAGAATTAGACAAATTCATTACGATAACACTCATGTCGATAAACGCTTGATGAGCGAAATCCAAATGATCTTCCAGGATCCTATCGATTCATTGGATCCTAGAATGACTGTCGAAGACATCATTCAGGAAGGATTAAAGATTAAGGGCTCTTATAATAAAAAGAAGAATCACGAGAAGGTTGTAGAGGCTTTGGAAGAAGTCGGATTGATTCCTGATTTCTGTTCTCGTTATCCACATGAATTCTCTGGTGGTCAGCGTCAGCGTATCGGAATCGCTCGTGCTTTGGTTATGGAACCTCAGCTCTTGTTGTGTGATGAGCCAATCTCAGCTTTGGATGTCTCCATTCGTGCTCAGATTATCAATTTGCTTAATGAATTGAAGGTTAAGAGAAATCTCTCAATCATGTTCATCGCTCACGATTTATCAGTCGTCAAATACTTCTGTGATACAATCGCAGTCATGTATTTCGGTGATATGGTCGAATTAGCTTCATCCGATGAGTTATTTAAGCATCCTTTGCATCCTTATACAAAGTCTTTGCTTTCCGCTATTCCTCGTCCTGATCCTTTATTAGAAAGACATAGAAATAGAATCAAATATGATCCTAAGACTATGCATGACTATTCTAAAGAGAAGCCTACATTCCAAGAGATTGTTCCTGGTCACTGGGTGTTAGCTAACTCTGAAGAAATAGCAAAATATAAGGAAGAGATGAAGCATGATGACATCGTCAATGCCGAGAAGGAAGCATATGATGCCAAGGTTGAAGAGCAGATGAAAGCTCAATTAAAACAAGGTAAAACTTTGGAAGAAGCTGCAGCTAATGTGGCTGAAGTCGAAATTGATTCAACCGAAAAAGAAGCTGTATCTCAATCTATTAAGCCTTCTAAAGAAGCTTCATTCAAGAGATTGTTTAAGTAAATATAAAAGCTATGCCAAGTGCATAGCTTTTTAAATTAAATCAAACAATTCTTAAATTAACAACTTAAAGCAACTTATTAAATTGTCTTAATATTAATAGTTAATTGAAGTCTCCATATAGCTCTTTCTCATAAGGCTTCTTCTCTTTGTAAAGATTTGAAGATTGAATTTCAGAGATGGTGGATTCTAGATCATTGTCGACCATCTTCTTGTACTCTTTCATATGTTTTACTACTTCCGGATAGATGGACGCATACTTCATCAAGATCTCTCTAGCCTGGTCGATTGTATATTCCTTGGTGTTGTAAGGAAGAATGACCTGTGAGAACTCCTCTTCGTAGGCTAGGTCTATTAAAAGACCATCGCCTAAAAACTCAGGATCTGTTTCATCCGCTAATTGACGAAAAACACGAGGATGTTTCTCCCACATTCTATAGATAAACTTCGTAAATGTTAGAAATATTAAGGTTGCATCTATTTCCATTTTATTACTCCTTTGATGAGCTTTAATCGAAATCCCCATATAGTTCCTTCTCACATGGTTTATTCTCTTTGTAAAGATCTGAAGATTGAATTTCAAAGATGGTGGATTCCAAATCGCTGTCGACCATCTTCTTGTATTCCTTCATATGCTTTACTACTTCCGGATATATGGATGCATATTTCATTAGGATTTCCCTAGCCTGGTCGATTGTGTATTCCTTGGTGTTGTAAGGAAGAATGATTTGGGAGAACTCCTCTTCGTAGGCTTGATCCAACGATACGCCTCCACCAATTAATAATGAATCCATTTCATCGTATATAGAATCTAATTCTTTGTCTTTTTTATTTAATTCTTTTAGATATTTTATAAAAGCCAAATAAATTGAAACAGCATCAGTCATTTGTATTTATTCCTCCACTTTGTTTTAGAGAGTTTCTCTCTAATAGTTTATTATAAGGAATTAAGACTTTAACTCCTGATTTTGTCGCATATTTGAATAGACTCATAGTTCTGTCTTTGTTTGAGGTAAGCAATAAAAATAAGGACTTATATTATGGAAAGTAGCTTATCTTTATATATATTTTATATTATATATATTATAATATATACGTGCTTTTTAAGCATGATTTTTAGGAGGCTAAAATTCTTATGGAGAAAGAATTTCAACTTAAAGGTGAGTATATAAAACTCGAACAAATTTTGAAAATTTTCGGTGTTCTTGAAAAGGGTGGACAAGCTAAAGTTTATTTGGCGGAAAACCCTGTTAAAGTCAATGACCATTCCGAAAATCGTAGAGGTGCTAAGATTCGAAAAGGTGATACTGTTACAGTAGAAGACTTAGTTATCAAAGTTATTTAATGAAGATAGATTCTATTCAAGTTAAAGACTGGAGAAACTTTCATGAAGCTTCTTATCAGTTGAAACCTGGGTTGAATTTCATTACTGGTCAAAACGGCTGTGGAAAGACAAATCTATTGGAAGCTATATCTTATCTTTCTTTCGCTAGATCTTTTAGAAAATCTCCAGATAGAGATTTGATTAGAAACTCTTGTTCTAAAGCATATGTAAAGGGCATATTTACTTGTGAGAGTGAAAAATATTCTAAACAAGTAGAAGCCACTCTTACTACTTCAGGCAAGCAAATAAAAGTGGATGGAAAGAAAGCTAAGACATTATCTTCTTTTGTTGGAACTGTCTTAACCATGGTGTTTGAACCTAAATCAGTGTTTCTTTTTAAAGACGAGCCATCGGAGAGAAGAAAATTGATGGATGAAACATTGAGCTCCATAGATTCTAAATATTTGTATAGCCTTCAAAGATATAGAAAAGTGCTGAGAGAGAGAAATCAAGCTCTCGTCACTATGGCAGATGATGAAATTGTTGGTGTGTTGACTAATGAACTTATAAGGGTTAGTTTCCCTTTAGTTCAAAGTAGGCTTTCTTTGATAAAAGAATTGGGTGTTAAAGGAGACAAATACTTTCAGCAGTTGTTCGGTAGCTCTTCTAAGTTGAGATTCACTTATAGAACTAACACCATAGTGGATGACGATATGGAGACTTATACGAGGAAGATGATTGCTCAATATGATAGAAAGAAATCATATGAGAGAATTCATAGGATGACTATGATCGGTCCCCATAGAGATGACCTGGTGGCTTACTTGGACGACAAACCTCTAGGCTCGTATGGGTCTCAAGGTCAAAATAGATTAGCTTCTCTTTCGGTGACTCTATCGCTGGCCGAAATGATTAAAGAGAAGAGAGGTGAGGATCCAATATTGGTTCTCGATGATGTGATGTCTGATTTGGATACTGAGAAGCAGAAAAAATTATTAGATACGATACAAGGATTTCAACAAGTTCTCCTCTCAGGCTCCAGTTTGGATGAGGATGCTGAAAAGGTGAATGTTATAGAAATAAAGTCTGATGTTGTAGATGAAGAAAAAGGAGGTCAATAAAATGGCTAACAAAGATGAATTAGAGAAGGAGAGAAAAGAAGATCCTACAGTTGCAGTTAAGACTGTAGTAAAAGGTGCCGACGGAAATGTTATCGAGATAACAAAGGATACTACAGCTATTGAAACTGAAATCTCAGCCAAGGAGAAGGAAAAAGTTCAGGCTAAGATAGCAAAATTATCTAGGCAAGCTCCTGGAATGAAAGAAAAGACCGAGGAGACCATGAAGGTTATCGATGAGACCAAACCTGAAGATTTTTCCTCAGAAGAAGTTAAATTCGAAAATGTTACTGCTCAACAAGAGCAGGAAGCCATCAGAGCTAAGAGAGACTATACAGCTGATGATATTAAGGTCTTAAAGGGATTGGAGCCTGTTCGTGAACGTCCTGGTATGTATATCGGATCCACTTCATCTAGAGGACTTCACCTTCTCGTTAGAGAAATTGTAGATAACGCAGTTGATGAAGCTTTGGCCGGATATTGTCATCACATCCATGTTTCTATTCTTCCTGGAAACAGCATTAGAGTAACTGATGATGGACGTGGTATTCCTTGTGATATAGTCAAAGCTACAGGAAAGAGTGCTGTCGAAACTACATACACTGATCTTCACGCCGGTGGAAAATTTGAAGGTGGAACTGGATATAAGGTATCTGGAGGTCTTCATGGTGTCGGTGCTAAAGTTGTCAACGCTTTGTCTACAAAATTGACTGTCACTGTCTATCGTGGTGGAAAGATTCATCAAATTAGATTTGAAAATGGCGGACACGTCGTATCTAATGGACTTGAAATCATCGGAGACTGCCCATTGGAAAAGACGGGAACAGATGTTGAATTCTCACCAGATCCTACAATTTTCAAAGAAACTACGGTCTATAACTACTCGACCATTCGTGATCGTCTTAGACAAACAGCCTTCTTAAATAAAGGACTCGAATTATCTCTTGAAGATTTAAGAAATCCTAACGATATCGCAAGAGATGATTTCAAATATGATGGTGGTATCAAAGAATATGTTTCTTATATCAACCAAGGAAGAAATCCTTTATTCGAAGATATTCCTTATTTCGAGGGACGTGCTGAGGATGGGGTGTTCGTAGAATGTGCTTTACAGCCTACTAGAAGCTCTTTATTCAACATTCGTTCATTCTGCAATAATATCAATACACCTGAAGGTGGAACACATGTAGAAGGTTTCCGTTTAGCTTTAGGACGTGAATTGAATTCTTTTTATAAATATAAAGGCTGGTTAAAAGATAGCGATGAAAACTTCAGCTTCGATGATTTGAGCGAAGGCTTGACCGTCGTTTTGTCTGTTAAGCATCCAGATCCTGAGTACGAAGGACAGACAAAAGGAAAGCTTGGTAACAGTGAAGTTAGAAAAGACGCTTCATCTATTGTCGGTGATAACCTCAAAACCTGGCTTTTGGAGCATCCTAAGGAAGGAAAGTTGTTCTTCGATCGTTCATTGACTGCCTATAAAGGTAGAAAAGCCGCTGAGAAAGCGAGAAAGAACGCTCAGATGAAATCTATGGGATTTGGATCGTTGCCCGATAAATTGGCCGATTGTGTATCCAAAGACCCTAAAGAAAGAGAATTATTCATCGTTGAGGGAAACTCTGCAGGAGGTTCCGCTAAGAAGGGAAGAGACGCTAAGACTCAAGCTATTCTTCCTTTGAGAGGTAAGATTCTCAATGTAGAAAAAGCTCAGGTCATGCGTATTGAAAAGAATGCTGAAATCATGAACATGATTCAATGCATTGGCGCAGGATCTGGAGAGCATTTTGATATAACCAAGATTAAGTATGACAAAGTTATCATCATGACCGATGCTGATGTCGATGGATCTCATATTCAAATATTGTTGTTGACATTCTTCTATAGATTTATGAAACCTTTGGTGGAGAGCGGACACGTCTATATCGCTGTTCCTCCTCTATATAAGCTTGGATATCAAGGACATAATTACTATTGTTTCCGTGAAGAAGAACTTCCTGAATTGAAGAAACATTTGCCTGAAAATGCTAGATATACATTGAATCGTTACAAAGGATTAGGTGAAATGAATCCTTCTGAATTGGCTCAGACCACTATGATTCGTGGTGCTAGAAAGTTGAAGCAAGTCTCTGTCGAAGATGCAGAAGCTGCAAATAACGCTCTTACTGATTTGATGGGTGAATCTGTTGAACCTCGTAAGGAATTTATCACAGCCAATGCAAAGTTTGTTAAGAACCTCGATATTTAGTCGATAGAAAGGAGATAAATATGGCAGAAGAAAATAAAGATAAGAAAGATATCGAAGACGAAGAAGATACACTTTCTCCTGAAGATATCGATTCAGAAATGTCGAAGGCTATGAACGATGATCGAGAAGAGGAAGAAGAGAAGGTTAGTAAAGTTAAAGGAAAAGGCCTTGAAGGCGTAGCCGAAGGCATTCAAGGTGGATTGGAAGATGCACCTTTGGATGACCAAGTCAAAACATCATTTCTCGATTATGCTATGAGTACTATTACTGCTCGTGCTCTTCCTGATGTTAGAGATGGTTTGAAGCCTGTTACACGTCGTATCATCTACGGCATGGCTACTATGGGTATGTGGCCGGATAAGCCTTTTAAGAAATCAGCTCGTATCGTCGGAGACGTCATGGGTAAATATCACCCACATGGTGACAGCTCTATTTATGAAGCTATGGCCCGTCTAGCACAGGACTTCGCTGTTCGTTACATGTTGGTTCAAGGACATGGAAACTATGGTTCACAAGATGGTGATGATCCAGCTGCTTACCGTTACACTGAGGCAAGACTCAACAAGTTGTCGCTTCAGATGGTCCGTGATATGTATAAGAATACAGTCGACTTTGTCGACACTTATGATGGAGACGGACAAGAACCAGTAGTATTGCCTGCTAGAATTCCTAATTTGATAATTAATGGAAGTCAAGGAATTGCTGTCGGAATGGCGACCAATATCCCATCTCATAACTTGAGAGAGACATTCAATGCTATTATTGCTTTGATGAAGAATCCTTCATTGGAACCTGCCGATTTGATGGAATACATCAAAGGACCTGATTTTCCAGGTGGTGGAATCATCTGTGGAAGAAGTGGAATCAAACATTACTTCGAAACAGGATCCGGTAATGTCAAAGTCAGAGGACGTTATCATTTAGAACAAACTAAAGATGGTCGTACATCTATAGTTTTCACTGAAGTTCCATATATGGTCAATAAGAAATTGTTGGCTAAATCCATTATGGAATTATGTGCAAATAAGACTTTGGAAGACATTCAAAGCATCGCAGACTATTCCGATGAAAAGACTGGAACTAAGTTCACTATCGAATTGAAGAGAAATGCCAATGTCGATATAGTTTTGAATCATTTATTCAAATATACAAAGCTTCAATCTTCATTCCCAGTCAATATGTTGGCTTTGGATAGAGGAACACCTCGTGTTTTGAATATGAAACAAGCTTTGGAATTATATATAGAGTTCCAAAGAGAAGTAGTGAGACGTAGAACTGTATTCGACTTAGATAAAGCTAAAGCAAGAAATCATATTTTGGATGGATTGATTGAAGCTTGTGATAATGTCGATGAAGTAGTCTCCTTGATACGTGGATCCAAAACTCAAGAAGAAGCCAGCATCAAATTGAAAGAGAGATTTAACTTTGATGATGAACAAGTAAAAGCTATTCTCGACATGACTTTGAGAAAATTAACTGGACTTGAAAGAGATAAGCTTTCAGATGAAAAAGCCGGTCATGAAAAGGATATGCTCGAATACAATCACATCCTTTCCGATGCTGCATATCTAGATTCTGTTTTAATGAAAGAAATGCAGGAAATTTCTGATAAGTTCGGTGATGATAGAAGAACAGAGATTTCTGATATCGTCACAAGTGAAGAAGATGAAGACTTGATTGCCGATAAGTCTATACTCATCGCTTTGACAAAGAATGGATACATCAAGAGAATGAGTCCTGATGAGTTCAAGATGCAAAATCGTGGTGGAATCGGTGTCGTTGGAATGACCACTAAGGATAATGATGAAGTTTCTATCTTGACTCTTTCTAGAACTAAGAGAGACGTATTGTTCTTCACATCCGTTGGAAAAGTCTATAGAGTACGTGGATATCAAATTCCTGAAGGAAGTAGAACTTCTAAAGGAATTCCAGTTATCAACTTCTTGAGTCTTGCTAAAGATGAGCGTGTCCTTGAAATATTGTCAGTCGATGCACACGATCAAAAGTATCTAGTGTTTGTAACCGATAATGGAATTATTAAGAAAACTTCAGTCGAAGAATACGAATACATCAACAAAGCTGGAAAGATTGCACTCAATGTTCGTGAAGGTGATGAGTTGTTCAGTGTCAAAGCTACTGATGGATCAGCAAAGATTTTGATAGGAACATCTAATGGAAAAATTTGTATGTTCGATGAAAGCGATGTTCGTTCGATGGGACGTACAGCCACTGGTGTCAAAGGTGTCAACCTCGATGGTGGTAAGGTTGTAGGTCTTGCAACATCAAAAGAAGGAAATATGGTTTTGACTGTTTCTAGTAAGGGTATTGCCAAACTCACACCTATCGATGAATATAGAGAGACATCTCGTGGCGCCAAGGGTGTAAAGACATTGAAGGAAAGCGATAGAACCGGTGGCTTGGTTACCATGGGTGTCGTTCACGGCGATGAGCAAATTCTTATTATCACCGATGGTGGTACTTTGATGCGCACATCTTTAACACAACTTCCTACACATGGACGTTACACATCAGGCGTTAAGCTAGTCACTTTGAGAGACAATGAAAATATCGCTTCTATCTCTATTCTTCCTTCTGATGAATCAATCGATACCTCAGCTAAAGAAAGCGATGAAAAAGCTGCTAAGGAAGAAGAACAAGAAGATTCAGAAAATAAGATTGATGCAGCTTTAACTGAAATGTTGCATAGATCTGAGGATGATGGTGGATCTGATGAAGGCTCAGGAGAAGATGATGATATCTGATAAAACTTTAAGGGTTTTCTTAGCCTATAAGAAGGACACTAAAGATGTCGGAAAATTTCCTACGGTTAACTTTTTGAGAGATTATTTGAGAAGCGAAAATGTTGAAATTGTCACAGACTATAAGGATATTGAAAGTTGTGATGTAATTTTATTGGTTACTCTAAAGCTTTTCTCTAAAGTTAGAGGTGCTGCTAAAGAATTCAATAAAAAGATTATCGCAATTCCTTTCGGTGATCATGCCAATTTCAAAAAGAAGAAAAATGAATTGATATTGACCAATATAAAGAGTTTGAACCAGGTCGATTTGATCTGTGTAGAAACCAAAGGCCAAATGGAGTTCTTGAAGAAATCTAGCTTAGTTACACCTATTAGTATCAGTTGGTTTTCAAAGCCGATGAATCAAAGAACATCCATATCTTCTTTAGAAAAAACAACTTTTAATAAGTATTTTGGAATTTCTAATGATTCTCATTCTATTATCGTTTTAGGTTGTACCGATTCATTCAAGAAGGCTCAGTCTCTAGCTAGAATGGCTCCGGGGGTCACGTTTGTGTTTGTCGACATATCATCTGGTTCTTTGAAACATAGATGGATAACTGAAAAGATTCCTAATTTGTATTATGAAATTGGAATGAGAGACGAATTGTATCCATCAGGAATTGCTTCGGCTAGTGCGGTGGTAATTCTTGAGAGATGGTTTATGGACATGATTGTAATTCTTGATGCTATAGCATCTAATGTTCCAATCTTGGCTGTAGATATTCCTTTGGTCGGAACAGAGATTCAAGCTGGAACTGACTTCATTGCTATAGAAGAATCTCCAGTTGGAATTTATGAATCTCTTCAAGACTTAAAGCATAACCCTATATCTGATGTGGCTAGTTCTGATTTATTGACGAAGATAAAAAATGACGAGGGTCATAAGTTTATCGATGCTATAAAAAATGAAATCGTTTCGCCGAAAGAAGAGAAGTAGTTTATACTAATTATTTGCAAAGAGGAGAGAAACCCATGCTTGATAAAAATTATGTAATCGAACACCTCGATGAGGTTATCGAAAGACTGAACACCCGTAATGGTGATTACAGCTATTTGAGACAGTTGCCTGAGTTGGTCAACAAGAGAAATGCAGCTATCAAGGAAAGAGATGATTTGAAGGCTATGAGAAATTCAGCTTCAAAGCAAATCGGTGCTTTGATGGCTCAAAAAAAGATTGAAGAAGCTAACGAATTGAAAAAGAAAGTCAGTGAATCTAAGGACAAGATTGCAGCTGACGATAAATTAGCTTTGGAATTGGATGAAGAGATTCGTCAAATGCTTTTGAAGACTCCTAACCTTCCCGATCCTTCACTTCCTATAGGAACTGATGATTCTTTCAATAAAGCTGTTAAATACTGGGGAACACCTAGAGACTTCAAGGCTGAAGGCTTTGAACCTAAATCTCATTGGGACTTAGGATTGGCTGATGGTGATTTCGACTTTGAAAGAGGAGTCAAGGTCGCTGGACCTCGTTTCACTTTCTATAAAGGATTGTTTGCTAGACTTGAGAGATCTTGTGCTGCTTTCATGCTCGACTACCACACATCTCATGGATACACTGAAATTCTTCCTCCTTATATGGTCAATACTGAGACTATGACTGGAACAGGTCAGCTTCCTAAGTTTAAGGATCAAGCTTACCACGTAGACAATCAAACTGAAGGTGATTTCTGGCTTATTCCTACTGCAGAGGTTCCTGTTACAAATTATTATCGTGGCGAAATCATTAATGAAGAACTTCCTGTTAGATTCTGCGCTTATTCTTCATGTTTTAGAGCTGAGGCCGGTGCGGCAGGACGTGATACTCGTGGTATCATTCGTCAGCATCAATTCCAAAAGGTTGAACTTGTCACATTTGCAAAACCTGAGGATTCATTCAATGAACTTGAGCATTTGACTAGAGAAGCTGAGTCTATTCTCGAAGCTTTGGGACTTCCTTATCGTCGTGTATGTCTTTCTACCGGTGATGTGGGATTCTCAGCAGCCAAGTGCTTCGATCTCGAAGTTTGGCTTCCTTCATATAATTCCTATAAGGAAATCTCTTCTTGCTCTAACGATACAGACTTCCAAGCTAGAAGAATGTCAATTCGTTTCAAGAGAAGCAAAGATGCTAAGCCTGAATTGGTCCATACATTAAATGGATCCGGATTAGCCGTTGGAAGAACAGTCGCAGCTGTTTTGGAAAATTATCAAAATGCTGATGGATCTATTACAATCCCTGAGCCTTTGAGAAAATACATGGGCTGTGATGTAATTCCTGCTCCTAAGAAGGACTAAATAAATAATAAATAAGCCGCAGCGATGCGGCTTTTTGAATCTAAAAATATCAATCTAATATATAAATTTATATATCAATAATTATTTTTGGTAGTTAAAGAATAATATCTATCGTTGATTTTGACTTTGCTATATAAAAATGAATTTTGAAAGGCTGAGATGCTGAGCAAATATATACCGAGGAAATATAAATTGTATAAAGAGTTATCAGTAATTCCTATGAAATCTGAAACTAAAAGCATGAATAAGAAAACCCACTTATCTTGAGATTTTCTTAAAAAACAAGTTGAATAAACTGATATCTCACATATTATCCAAGCGATAAGCCCTATTACTCCACCCATATATAGTGTAGTTACTAATGTGTTTCTTAAAGGTGTTATAGTTCCTTCTAATGTAGTTGAACCGGCAAATGTTCCTACTAATCCTTGTGCTGATGGACCGAACAATGGATTTGATTTGAATCCCTCTATTCCATAATTGTATAGTTGTGAATTGATCGATGCTGATGGGTTTAATGATTTGATCGATTCGATAAACAATTCTCTAAATCCAGATACATATCCTAATAGAATTGCAAATATAGCTACGAATGAGCAACACAAACCTAGGCTTATATAAGGATAAGCTTTTCCGTAACTTCTAAAGGAAATCAAAATCAAAGGAATGAATCCGATGATCATAGTTAATAGCCCTGATGGATTTGCTAGCAATAAGATTCCGATCAAAGAAATTATTGAGGTGATAGATTCAATCTTTTTATGAAATATAAGAGTTCCATATGAAGCCAAGCAAAGAGTCATGATTGTTGAAACCATCGACTTTGTATTTGCCCAACCAAGTTGGAAAGTCTCAGCAAATAAGTCATTGGGATTCCAAATATAATATGAGAATATTTCTAATGATATCAAAATTGATAGCATTGCTAAGCATTTCGATAGATAGGAAAAACTATCCTTGTGTTCTTCCATAACATCGCAGTTTAGTGTTGCTATCATCAAAACCAATAACATTCCGATGACGAAGAATATAGCACTTGAAACATATTGCTCTGTTTTAACTATGCTTATGATGCAAGATATGAGGAAGACTAGAATTAAAGATAGGAAAGCAAAAAAAGGAAAAGATGTTTTGAATTTACATCTATTTATTGCTATATAAGCAACTAATGAAGCTACATAAGCTATTAGTACTATGTAACAATATATAGGAATATTTGAAAAAGAAATGTTCTCAGATATTATTGGAACAAACATGATTAAAGGAGCTTGATAAGCTCTTCCTGTCATAGTTATTAAAGGAAGGAAGCAAAGAATAGCTTCTGCTATTGCGAAAGGCCAAGCAAATTTGGTGACCCATCCAAAGAAACTGAGAATTCCAAAAAGAGCGGGAAAAACCCATGAAGATACGATTGTTTCAGTTAAGTCTCTTAGTTTTCCCATTTCGTTTTCTCTTTCTTAAAGATTATTGTGCCACAAAAATCATACAAAGCTTAAAACAATTTCTATTTTTATTATAAATCCCTTAATGGTTTTTCTTTTTGAGTTGTTAAAACCATAGAATAGAAAAAACTCATTCTTTAAAGTATGATATATATATACGGATTTTAGAGAAGGAGTAAAAGCTATGTCTCAAAATAAAGATTATGCATTCGTTGTAGATTCTACTACAGCATTAAATAAGGATGTAACTGATGCAGTTAGAGTTGAAAAAGTCTCTCTTTCTATAACTGTCGAAAATTTGAATAAGCCTGAAAATGAATGGACTTCTGAAGAAATAGCTCAGGCCTTAAAAGAAAACAAAAATGTGCATTCAGCTTGCCCATCACCTGCTGAATTTGCTCAAGCCTACGAGAAACTTTTTGATGAAGGATACAAGGACATTCTTGTATTACCTATGAATAAATCCATCTCGCACACTTATGAATCTGCTGTGATGGGAAGACAAGTGTTAGACGAGGAAAAGCAAAAACATGTCGTCGTTTTGGAACTGTTTGAAGCTAATTACGGTTTAGCTTTGCTAGTGATGGTTCTCGCTAAATATTCAGAGCAAGGTTTTACCTTTGAGCAAGTGGTTGCTAAGGCAAAAGAAATAGCTCCTACATTTCATGAATGCTGGACATTGTCGACACTTGAGCCTTTGTATAAAGGTGGAAGATTATCTAGGTTCTCATTTATTGTTGGAGCTTTCTTGAAGATCAAACCTATTATTGGAATAAATGAAACTAAAGGCAGTTTAGAGGCTGAGAAAAAAGTAAGAACATTCAATGATGTCGATAAGTATTTCTTAGATAAAATTGCAGAAGCTATGAATAAGTTCAAACATGTCTATATGTCTTTTGTGCATATGGGTGAGGATGATTTGACTAACAACTTAATAAAGAAAGTGACTGATTTATATCCGGACTTGGATTACACTGTATTTGATGGAGTCGGGCCATTATTTACGGTTCATCTCGGTGATGCCGGATATGGAATTGGATTTATCGGAGAAGGATTGAAGAATGAGAATCCTACAAATAAAGAAGAAAGTATCCCTACCAAGATAATGAAATTATTCAAGAAAGATTAGTAAATAGACTTAAGCTGCAGAATTTCACTGCAGCTTTTTTCATATAAAAATACATATATAAAGAGGTATGATTTCGCTTTTTTGTATCTCAATTTATTATGTAGCGTATAATTATAAAGTTGAAATAATAAATAATTTAAGGTCCCTAGCGAGCTAGGAAAGACATAGGGGGAAAAAACATGACCAAAGAAGAGGTTTTGGATGCATTGAGAGAAGGCGATAAAACGCCAGAAGAATTGATGAACTTATCACCTGTATCTAATGAAACATTCATTAGAATTATGAAGGATTTGATATTTTCAGGTTTGGTTTGTTACGATGGTGATAAATATAGAGATATAGAACACGATAGATTGCATCTCTGCCAAGTAGTATTGAAGAAAGCTTCATTTGTCTATATGAGATTACTTCGTGAAGATCACATGGATGTTCGTTTGAGCGGTGCTGATGCAATGGCATTGCTTTTAGGCGATTATGTTTATGTTTATGTAGATATAGATAAATTCGGTCCTAGAAATTGTACATTTGTCGCAACTCTTAAGCCTGTAGAAGAGATTAAAGGTAATTATCGCTTGGAGACTGAAGGTGAGTCTACATTGGTTATACCTTATCTTGAAGCAGCACAAGTCAAGGTTAAAGTTGTTGAGAATTGTGCTGAGAATGTTGGAATCGGTGATTATTGCAGTGCAACAATTTTGGAAAGAAAGCCTACTGAAATCGATGTTAGAATCGATAAGATGTTGGTCAAGGCTGGAGAAGTGGGAGCCGATATTTCTGAAATTATTGCTGCTAATGATGCACCTATTCACTTCCCTGAAGAAGTATTGAATGAAGCTAAGGCTATTCCTCAAACTCTTCAACCTGAAGATTATGTTGATAGAACTGATTTGAGAGAAGAATGCGTCGTCACTGTAGATGGCGATGATTCTCGTGATTTCGATGATGCTGTATCTGCTAAAAGAGCTGAATATGGATGGGAAATAGGTGTACACATTGCTGATGTCGCTCACTATGTAAAGCCTGGTCATCCTCTAGATGAAGAAGCTCAAAAGAGAGGAACTTCAATCTATACAGCTGATCGTGTCGTACCTATGTTGCCTGTCGAATTATCAAACGGAATCTGCTCTTTGAATCCTAATGTGGATCGCTTAGCTATTACTTGTAGAATGCAGGTTGGAAGAGATGGAAAGGTTATAAAGAGTGACATCTATCCTTCAGTTATCCGTTCTCATGGACGTTTGACTTACAGACAAGTAAATGAATGGTACAAGAATAGAACAGCTGATAATCTCAGTCTTGAAATTCAAGGCATGCTTGATGTTCTTAAGGAAGCTGGTGATGCAATACGTTCTAGAAGAACTAGTCAAGGTGCTATGAAGTTGGACTCGGTCGAACTTCACTTTACTTTGGATGAACACGGATTCCCTATCGATGTCCAAACAAAGACTCAAGATATTGCAGAGATGATGATCGAGGATATGATGATCATTGCAAACTGCGAGGTTGCTAAGCATATTCATGCTTTAAATATTCCTACTCTTTATCGTATTCACGAGAATCCACCTACGGAGAAACTCGATGTTTTGAAGACTTTCTTGAAGAAGCTTGGCTTGTTTAGAGATTTCCCATTGGAAGTTAATGCTTATACTCTTTCTCAATTCCTTAATAGAATTCAAGATGAGAATGTTAAGAAAGTAGTCTCGTTAGTTATGCTTAGATCAATGGCAAAAGCTCGCTATTCACCTGACGAAGTCGGACACTTCGGATTAGCTGAACCTGAATACTTGCATTTCACCTCACCTATTCGTCGTTATCCAGATACGATCGTTCATCGCACACTACATGATTATGTCTTCAATAAGAAGCCATATGATGAGAAAGCTAGATATGACATGATGAAAAATCTTGGCGATGATTTATCAGCCGATGAAAAGCGTGCTCAAACAATTGAAAGAAGTGTCGATGATCTCGAATCATCTAAATATATGTCTATTCGTATCGGACAACAATTCCACGGATCAGTCGTATCCTTGGTAGATTTTGGAATGTTCATTCGTTTGGATAATGGAATCGAAGGACTTCTTCCTTTTGAATATGTTGATGATGATCATTATTATTATGATGAGAAGCATCTCAATGCAATGGGTAAAGATTCAAAGAGAGAATTTAATATCGGTGATGAAATCGATGTCGATATTTTCCAATGTGATGTGTCGAGAAGAAAGATAACTTTCTGTACTCCTTTCTTCTGGGAGAAGTCTGAAGTCAATTTGACTCCTGAGATGTTGGAAGCTTTGAAGAAGAACGATGTTACAGTCATCACTAAAGCTCCTTTCTTTGTACAACATCATGAAGATTATCGTATGGCTGGTGGCCAAAGAAAATTCGGTGGATCTACTTTCTCAAGATTTGGTGGAGCATCAAAAGGTGGTGCTGATAACAGAGGTGGAAAAGGATATCACGTATACAACCGTGAAGCTTTGAACAGCGATTATGCAGTCGATATAGATAAGAAGAACAATTCTTCCGAAGAATCTTTTAATAACAATTACGGTGAGAGAAGATATTCTTCTGACAGAAGAGAAGGATATTCTTCTGATAGAAGAGAAGGTGGATTTAACAGAGATAGAGGTGGATATCACTCATATCATAGAGATGATAATAGGGATGGTGAACATAGGAGTTTCCATAGGGACGACAATAGAGGAAGCTATGGACATTCCGATAGAAAAGAAGGATATGGACATAGTAACTATGGACACCATGATAATGAACATGGACATTATGGTCATTCCGATGACAGACGTGGTGGCTATGGTCACGGAAGAGATGACAGCAGAGGATCTTATCGCCGTAATAATGATAGAAAAGGATACCATTCATACGATAGCAGAAATTACAATAGCGATAAATCCAAGTATAACAATAATGGTGGAAACGATAATTCATCAAATTCAAATAACTAGAATTGTTTTTTAGAGTCGAGGTATATATATGGCACAAGAAAATTTGGGAATTAAATTAATAGCTTCAAATAAGAGAGCTCATTTTGATTATTTCCTCTCAGATTTTCTTGAGGCTGGAATGTCATTGACTGGAACTGAAGTGAAGTCGATGAGAGCAGGTCACTGCTCTATCAATGGGGCTTTTATCGATTTTAGAGGTGGAGAAGCCTACGTTGTTGGAATGAATATTCCAGAATATAAGTTTGGAAATATTTTCAATCATGAACCTTTAAGAGATAGAAAATTATTGATTCATAAATATCAGATAGATAAGTTTATGCGAGAAGTGAAACAGAACGGATTTACGGTAGTCCCTACTAAAGTATATTTTAAGAAAGGTCGAGTAAAAATAGAGATAGCCTTGGGAAAAGGTAAGAAGAATTTCGATAAACGAGAAACTATAAAAGAAAGAGACATAAAGAGGAAGCTCAACGATGTCGTCAAGAGCCAAAACTTCTAATAAAATCAAGGCTATAAACTTTCTTAAGAAGATGACAATCTCAGCTTTTATGATGGGGTTGTCAATTGTTTTTGCTCGTTTTATCTCTATTTATATACCACTTGGCGGAATGCCTTCTATGCGATTTAGTCTCGGAAATTTACCTACCATAATTACTTCTTTAGTCTGTGGACCTATTTGGGGAATGGTTGTAGGAGCGGGGGCTGATCTGATCGGTGCCACTGCTTTTCCTGTCGGTGCGTATTTTTTTGGATATACGATAGACTCTGCAATTATAGGTCTTATTCCTTGGGTAATATCAAAGATTTTAAATGGTAAGAAAAGAATTGAATTCATTTATTCTATAGTATTAAATGTTGTAAGTTTAATCATTGCTGTTACTTATTTGTATACTCATACTTCTTATTCGAATGGAAAGACAAACTTTAAGTATGAGTTAATACTTGATGATGGAATTAGATTAGGAATTACTTTTGGCCTTATAGCTTTATCAATGGTTTCATTTATAGTTATTTTGTTGTTAGCTAAGTTCATTGGAAAAGAAAAATATATAAGTAGAAATGAATTACCTAGATATGAGTTGTTTAGAGGTAAAAAAGTATGTGTAAATCCCGATGCTTTAAAGGCAAAAGAAGGTTATTCTTTTATAGACATCTATTCATTTTATATCACATCTGCTTTACTCGTTTCTATTTGCCTTCTTCCTTATTGGAATTCTTTAACTATGAGTCTTCCTTATTTCTATGGTGTATTCAATAACCTGATATTTATGTGGATAGAAGCTCCTATTAAAATCATCATTTATTGGATGGTGTTGAATATATTAAAAAAATCCGGCTATATGCATATATCCGGATTCGATGGTGGAAAGTCTTATTCGACTAATGAATAGAGTTTAATACTGTTAATAAAGGGTTGAAGTTTAGACAGAGATTTTCATAACTCTCTTGTGATACTTCACCTTTTTTTATTCTTCTTATATCCATTGTTTTTCCAAATAATAAAACAGATATTCCATTTTGATCGATTGATAGAATTGTCGATTGATCTAAATCTTTGATTTTTTTAATATCTATATGATTGTTTAAATCATCCTTCGAGTCACCGAAATAGGTCATACCGTCACCACCTATCGATAGTTTTTCTAATGGCAAGAAGAAATCGGATAGGTTGTTTGTGGTTGCATACGATGGTTTTAATACGCCAGTATTAAATCTTATTCTTATCAAAGTTCCTTCCATTCTACTTTGAATAGATGAAATAGACTGATTAGAAGCTTTAAAGTCATATGTGGTAAAAGAGTAGTCCTTGTATTTTCCTTTTAATACTTCCAATTCCTTTTTCTCAGTCAATTTATCATAGAAAACTGAGCCGAAGGACGTTTGTAAAGCTTTATCAAAAGTATTGTCTGTGGTCAAGAAATGAAAATCATCGAAAATATCATTTCCCGCTAATTCTATTAAAGGTATAGAACATAATCTGTATTTTGATGTTAAGAATGGAATAATCAATAGAATGAATCCACCTATGAAACTCAATACAGTGAAGATTATCATAGCTATTAAAGAATCTTGAGATTTAATAGTTAAGACTAATAAAACTATAGCCAATGCTATTAAAGCAAATCCCAATGACATAAGTCCATAGTTTTGCTTGAATATCGAAGGTTGATTGTCCAACTCTTCTTGCTCTGCTTTTAATATGTCAGTTTCATCTTCTATTTTTGAAAAGTTAAATGTATATGAATCATTTGATTGTTTTTTGATCATTTTATTAAATTGTTTTTGTACTCTAACTTTTAAATAATAACACATTAAAGCTAGACTTTATATTTATGATTCTTGGGATTTTTAAAAGGCCACCGAAGTGACCTTTTAAATTATTGAGCTTTCTTCTCTGCTAATTTTCTTTGGTTCTTATGTTCGTGGCTAGCTTTAACAAATCCGACAAATAAAGGATGAGGATTTAATAAAGTAGATTTGAATTCAGGATGTGCTTGAGTTGCAATGAAGAAAGGATGATTTTCAAGCTCGATGATTTCTGCAATTCCTTTCTTAGGATAAATTCCGGAAACATTCATTCCATGTTCTTTGAATTCATCTTTATATGCGTTGTTAAACTCATAACGATGACGATGTCTTTCTGAAATATTATCAGTCTTATAGAGCTTTTCAGCTAAGCTTCCTTTGGCCAATTCACAAGGGTATGCTCCTAAACGCATGGTAGCTCCCATATCTACGACACCCATTTGATCGGGCATTAAATAGATAACAGGATGCTTTGTGTCAGGATTTAATTCAGTTGAGTTTGCATCGGTGTATCCTAATACATCACGAGCAAATTCAATTGAAGCAATCTGCATTCCAAGACACAGACCTAAAAAAGGAATGTTATGTTCACGGACATACTTTACGGTATTGATCATACCTTCCGTTCCACGCTTTCCGAATCCACCAGGAATTAAGACTCCATCCACTCCATCAAATATTTGATTTAAATCTCCAGTTTCACAAGTTTCAGATTCGATCCACTTGATGTCAACTTTAGTGTTATTTGCTGCGCCGGCATGCCTTAAAGCTTCGACTACAGAAAGATAAGAATCATGTAAATCCATATATTTTCCTACCATAGCGATCGATACTCTATGAGCAGGAGAGATTATGTTCTTTACTAATTTATCCCATCTTACATGATTAGGAACTACATTGTCTTGTAATCCTAAGGATTCAAGAATAGCTTTGGCTATTCCTTGTTTTTCTAAGATTAGAGGAACTTCATATACGGTAGGGACATCTGCATTATCGAAGACGTGATTTGAAGGAACATCGCAGAACAATGAAATCTTGTCTCTTATTTCATCATCCAAAGCAACTTCACTTCTACAAGCAATAATATCTGCTCTTAATCCGACGGATTGAAGAGTACGTATAGCTTGTTGTGTAGGCTTTGTTTTTAGTTCACCGCTAGCTTTGATATATGGGACTAGTGTAGTACAGACGATTATAGCGTTTTGATATCCTATTTCATGCTTGAATTGACGAATAGCTTCGAAGAAAGGCTGAGATTCGATATCACCAATAGTTCCACCGATTTCTATAATACAAATAGTCGTTTTATTTGGATTAGGTGTAGCTTCACGGAAGAAACGAGACTTTATTTCATTGGTTATATGAGGAATAACTTGGACAGTATGTCCTTGGAAGTCACCATGTCTTTCTTTGGCTAATACCGTTGAATAGATTTGTCCCATAGTTACAGAAGAGCGACGATCAAAAGCAGTGTCTGTAAATCTTTCATAGTGCCCTAAATCCAAATCAGTTTCAAAACCATCTTCAGTTACGTAAACTTCACCATGTTGAATAGGATTCATTGTTCCAGGATCGACATTGAGATATGGGTCTAGTTTTTGCATGAAGACATCATATCCTCTAGACTTCATCAACATACCGATGGATGATCCAGTGATACCCTTACCTATACCACTGATAACACCACCAACGACAAAAATGTACTTAACCATGTTGCACCCCGCGATTTAAATAACTTTCATATTATAATCGATTTTTGAATTTTTAGAGTTGGAAGTTGATAATTGAACATCATAGTTTTCCATAGCAATTATATTATCTAAAAAATAAAAATTCTTAAAATTAAATATTCATATAAGGTAAATTAATATAACAACTTATGTTGATATAAATAGATTTTAAAATAATCTTTACAATTGATTTACAAGCAAAATACTTTATACAAGAGTGCTAATATTGATAAAAACCAATAAATAAGAGTGAAATAATAAACTTTTAATTTCATAAATAAGAGAAGGCAGGAAATAATAATGAATTTAAAGTGTTTGTTTTGTAGATGTGATTGCTTAGATAAAGCAAGTGGAGTATTTGTATGTAGAAATTGTGGTTACCATTATTCAGTCTTCAGCGAATCTAAGATTGACTTCATGAATATGGCTCTTGATAAGATGATGAGTGAAACTGATATGAAGATGATGACTTCATATGCTGATGATATTCTTTCTTTAGATGCTATGAATCCTTACGCTTTATATGTGAAAGGACATGATATTTTATTCAAAGGGAAATTGACTGCGGCTATGAGGTATTGGCGAAATGGAATGATATATCTCACGGGTGAAATCAACGATAAAAAAGATAAATATATCATCAATTATTTTTCTTTAATGATCATTAAATCTATTAGAGAGTATTGTATGAAGAAGTATAAAAAAGGATTTAAAAAGTATTTAAGTTCACCTTCATTAATGACTAGAGAATTGATATTAGATGCAATTAATTATTCTTATGTCTTATTCGATTTATCACGTAAGATTGTTAAATTGGACATTCCCGATATTGCTATCATTATCATATTGAATGATTTAATAACTTCAGTCGGCGATGACTTTCTTAAAACGATTGATAAATGCAAACAGGAATTCGAGAAAATTTATAAAAATAAAAATTATGGCAATCTAGAAACTGAGATAAAAGTATTGAATGAAATCGTATTTATCATGCTTGAAATGAGAAGATATTCACACTTAGATTCTAGTCTTCGTCTCATGTATGAAGTATTTGGAAAAGTCCATGATTTAATGGTGTATTCTGATGAGAATGATCATGGAGGAGAGAGTGAGAAATTCAGTAGTCTAATAGATGAGATGGAAAATGTAAAAGAAATGATTCAAGCAGAAAGAGATCTTTCTATAATTTATCAATCTTCAATAAATAGTTTTAATCAATTTGTTTATATTTCATTGCTTAAATTCTATGGAAACGATGATAAAGATAAAATAAATAATACAATGATTGATTTGGGATATGATCAAGATCAAATCAATCAATTACAATTCATTAGTTCAGCAATTATAAATAATGAAACTACAATAAATGAAATAGAAGAATCAGCACATGAAGAAATTCCTTGGTTATCCTTAGAAATTTTAAGTCCTGAATTAGAATTATAATATTTGAATAAATATAATAAATATTGCTATTAACAAAATAAACAACTTTGTTAAAATATAGGTAGAATTAATGTAGGAGGACCTATATGGGAAACAAAGTCTTATTAGATACCTTCGAATACGCTCCTCTAAGTAATAGAGTGAGAAATCTTCACGTGCTCTTCGGACCGGAAGACAAAACAAATAAAGTACTTTTTTATATTCATCACGACATCTGGTCATCTAACGATAATTCTTTTGATTTGGATTTCTTAAAAGAATTAGCTTCGAGAGGTTTTACTATTGTTGCACCTTCATTAGTCTCAGGAAACATCGGAAGTATTAAAGCAGTGATGGAAGATATTTATCTAGCTCTCAAATGGACGAAATTTAATTTCAAAGATTTAGGTTCTCCCTATAAAGGAATAGGACTTTTATGTTCTGGATTTGGTGCTCAACTTGGAATGCTGAGCTTTGCATCAAATTATTCTCCAGCATTTCAATCCTTGTTTGGAAATGAAAGCTTGAATATAGATTGCAAAGGGATTGCTTTGATCTCTCCTATAACTGATATTAGAGAATTCAATGAAAATATAGATTCCAATGGTTCTTCTATAAATTATAGACAAAAGTTGTTGTCTACTATTTATGGCCCAAATTATCAAAATTCAATTTTGTTTCAAAAGACCGGTTCTTCTATCGACTGTGCTAGAAGTTTAGTGTCTTGTAAAGCTAAAATAATGGTTCAATCATTTGAAAAAGATAGCCTGTTTTTAGCCAATCAAAAAACAGTCGATAATTTAAAATTGTCAGGTGGTTTTCCGCTCAACAACATCTATTTTGAAGAGAAAATGAATATGTTCGATTATTTAATGCCCAATAATAAGGACATTTATAAGAAACCGATGGATGATTTATCCGAGTATTGCTCTAATCTTTGGAATTGCGATTAAGTAGCATCAGTGTTGACCTTTTTCAACTTAGCAATGCTACTATTGTTAGTAAGTTGTAAATAATGAATTATAGCTTAAATAATGATTGAAAACTATTTTTTCATTTTCATTTTAGATAATAGCCTTATCAAAATCAAAAAGGCTTGTTTTTTGATATAATTTCACAGCTGGTTTTAACATATGGGAATTGATTTTAAAAGCTTATTAAATGAACGCCAATATGAGGCGTGCTGTTCGACTGCTAGACATTTGAGAATTGTCGCTGGTGCTGGTACTGGTAAGACACGAGTTTTGACTTATCGTATAGCTTATTTGATTTCTGAGAATGAAATAAATCCATCTAGAATTGTGGCTATTACATTCACCAATAAAGTGGCTAAGGAAATGGAAGAAAGAGTCGACAAGATTATGAAAGATAATGGCACTCCATTAACTGTTCATAGACCATTGATAGCAACTTTCCACGGCTTTTGTTATAGATTTTTAAGAAGAGAATGTGCACTTTTAAAAGACTTCAATTCTCAGTTTGGTGTAGCTGATGATGAAATGCAAAAAGAGTTGTTTAAACATGTCTTTTTAGATTTACATATTCCAGATGATAAAGATATAAGATCTGACATCACAAAAAAGATTGGATTTCTTAAGAACAAAGGCATTTTTCCAGATGAAGTTAATGAAAGCATGTTTACTTCATTTGGTCCAGCTAATCCAAAAGAAATTATTGATTGCTATAAGAAATATCAAAGCTTGCTAAAAAAGAATAACTCATTGGATTTTGATGATCTTTTGATGTATACAGCAAAAATTTTGGATGATTATCCTGAGGTAAGAGAGAGATGGCATAGAAAATTCGACGCTTATTTGATCGATGAATTCCAGGACACTGATTCAGTTCAGTATAAGCTTGTTAAGCATTTGCTGTCTAGTCGTACATCATTGACAGTTGTTGGTGATCCAGACCAGACTATTTATACATGGCGTGGAGCTGATAGTAATTTGATTCAAAATTCATTACCTAAGGATTTTCCTGATTTACAAACAGTGACTTTGGATTTGAATTACAGATCTACTCAACAAATCTTGGATAAGGCTAATATGCTGATAAAATTCAATTCCAATAGATTGGATAAGAGCCTGAGAGCTTTTAATGAAGAGGAGGGAAAGGATGTAACATTTACTCCTTGTAATTCTAGTGATGGCGAAGCTAGTTTGGTAATAAATAAAATACTCGAGTTACACAGAAATGGTGTCGAATATAAAGATATAGTCATTATTTATAGATCTAACTATCTATCTCAACCTTTCGAACATGCATTGACTAGAAATAAAATCCCATACGCTGTTTATGGTGGCCTTAAATTCTACGACCGTGCTGAAATCAAAGATGCTTTGGCCTATATGAAGTTATTAGTAAATCCTAAAGATGATTATTCATTCTTTAGAGTTTTGAAAGCCCCTAGAAGAGGAATAGGAGCAAATTCTTATGAAATTATAAAGGAAACAGCAAACAGATTGGGAAAGAGTAACTTTGAAACATGTATAGAAAATCTAGATGAGATTCCTTTAAAGCCCACTTTAATCGATAGACTTACAGAATTTAAAACAGTTTATGATGAAACGGTCAATCAATTAAAGGAAGCTAAACCTGAAGAAGTAAAAGATGTGATCGATCACTATCTCAATAATATTGGCTTTAAAAAATATATTAATGATATAGATACAAAAGAAGACAAGAATAGTTTGGATACTAACGAGCAGAATACTAGGATGAAAAACGTTCGTACTTTAATTGGATTGCTCGGAAATTACATGGAGAGTGATAATTTTGATGAAGAAGGAAACTTATTAGAAAATTCACTAGAAGAATTCTTGATCGATGCTGCTCTTCAAAGTGCTCAAGATGAAATTAAAGATAACAATAAAGTTTTATTGATGACTGCACATGTCTCTAAAGGTTTGGAATTCCCGTATGTGTTTGTGGTTTGTTTGGATGAGAATATTTTTCCAACTGGACATGCTATAGAGAGAGGAAATAAAGGAATTGAAGAAGAGAGAAGATTGTGTTATGTAGCCATTACTAGAGCTAAAAAACAACTTTTCTTATCTTCACAAGGTGGATATTCCTTTGCTATTAAAGGATACAATACCCCTTCTCAATTTGTTAAAGAGATTGGATTTAATCAAGAAGCCCCTAAACCCAGCATTTCAAATGATTTATACAATGGAGGTGGAAGAGGATTTTATAAATCTAATAGCTATAGTAATGATAATAAGCATTATTCAAAATATAACGGATACTTTTCTTCTAATAGTTCTAAATCTAATTCAAATAGCATGCCTAAAACTCAAAATGTTGTTTATAAAGCATCATCTAGTAATATTTCTAAGGTGAAGGCAGCGACTGAAGTTTATGTGATTGGGGATAGGGTCGCTCATTCTTCTTTTGGTGTTGGAACAGTAATAAAAGTTGAACCTAGCAATATTGTAGTTAAGTTTCCAGAGCCTTATGGAGAAAAAAGATTGGTCAAAGGGTTCAAAGCCTTTAGAAAAGTTTCATAATATTAAGGAGGAATTGATACTATGTCAGAGATAGATAAAGATAAAGAAAGAGTTAAAGAACTCACGGATTTATTAAATAAATATTCATATCAGTATTATGTTTTAAACCAGTCTGAGATCCCAGATTCTGAATTTGATTCATTGATGAATGAACTTCAGGATTTAGAATTCAAAAGACCAGATTTAAAAGATGTCAATTCGCCTACTTCAAGAGTCGGTGGTTGGGTAAGCAAAGAGTTCAAAAAAGTAAACCATCCAGTCCCTATGCTTTCTATTTCAGATGTCTTTTCTTTGGATGAATTGAAAGAATGGGACAGATCCATTAGAAAGATGACAGGCTTAGATAAAGTTAGATATTGCTGTGAAGTCAAGATCGATGGATTGGCCTGTAATTTGAACTACCATGAAGGTCGATTAATTCAAGGATCTACCAGAGGTGATGGATCTATCGGAGAGGATGTCACAAACAATGTCAGAACTATTAGATCCATACCTTTGGACATTCCGGAATTAAGAGATTTGGAAGTTAGAGGAGAAGTCTATATGCCTAAAGCTTCTTTGAAGAAGGCTAATGAGGAAAGAGCTAAAAATGGTGAATCGTTGTTTGCTAATGCTAGAAATGCAGCTGCAGGTTCATTGAGACAATTAGATAGTGCTATTACTGCGAAGAGAGGGCTAAACGCTTGGTGGTATTATTGGCCATTAGCACCTCAATTTGGATATAGATATCATAGTGATGGTCTAAATCAATTGACTAAGTTAGGCTTTAGAACAAATCCAGAAAGAAGAGTTGTGTATGGAATCGATGAAGTTCTTCAATATGTTGATGAATATGCACAGAAGAGACCTACTTTAGATTATGATATCGATGGCTTGGTTATAAAAGTTGATGATATGGAGCTTTATCCATCGATTGGATATACAGCAAAGACACCTAAATGGGAGATAGCATATAAATTCCCACCAGAAGTGGTCTCGACTCAAGTCTTGGATATAGTGATGTCTGTCGGAAGAACAGGAAGAGTTACCCCTACTGCAGTTTTACAACCCGTGTTGTTGGCAGGATCTACAATTTCTAGAGCAACTTTAAATAATGAAGATTACTGTGCAGATAAAGATATTAGAATTGGTGACTATGTCACTTTGCATAAAGCAGGTGACGTCATTCCTGAAGTTGGAGAAGTTATATTGAATAGAAGACCAGCCGGTACAGTTCCATATAGATTCGATAAGAATTGTCCATTCTGTCATGAGCCTTTAATCAAAGACGGAATACAGACATACTGTAAAAATATTCACTGCCCTTCAAGAAAAATAAATAAGCTTCTCTATTTTGTATCTGATGCTGGAATGGATATCGATGGTTTAGGTGATGTCTTAGTCGAGCAGTTATTCAACGAACATATTTTGACTGAGATACCAGATGTTTATCGCTTAAAAAATCATAAGGATGAAATTGAAAATCTTGATGGAATGGGTGAGAAATCAGTGGATAAGATTTTAAAAGCAGTTGAGAAATCAAAATCCAACGATTTACCTATGCTGATATCGTCATTAGGAATTCCATTAGTAGGAAAGAAGACAGCTATAGTATTAGCAAATCACTTTGAAACTTTGGACAAGTTGATGATGTCCAAAGTGGATGAAATAGCAAATCTTCCCGATATTGGTCTTAAGACAGCTCAAGGAATATATGATTTCTTCAAAGATGAAATCAATAGAAATTGTATTGAAAAATTAAGAGAAGACGGTGTTAACTTTATTCTTAAGAATATAGTTAAACCTGTAAAAGACAATTTCTTTAAAGGAAAGAAATTTGTATTGACTGGTTCCTTGTCTAAACCTCGTGATCAAGTGACTAAAGAAATAGAAAAATTAGGTGGTGTTTCAGCTGGTTCTGTATCTAAAAAGACTGATCTTGTAATTGTTGGTGAAGATGCAGGATCTAAATATACTAAAGCAGTCGAATTGGGATTGAGAATAATTAAAGAAGATGAGCTCAACGATTTGATAAAACAAGCTCAGAAGGATGCAGGATTGACTGGAACTGGTAATGATACTGGCGATAGATATTAAAAATTAATGCTAAATTTATATATAAATAGGTTATTTATATATATTTACCGGTTATTTACCTCCAAAAAAGGTTTATGATAGAGAGGTTTTATCGACTGGTAATAATAATGAGGAGATAAATATGGAGAAACCTACAGTAAAAGTTATCAACGAATGTGCAGGAAACTTGATGTTTAAATTGTCTCAAGGACAAGATGTACTTATCGCTGAAGAGTTTGATACCATTATCGACCAAATGGAGTTCTTGAAAGGAATTCCTGGTGTCGATGATGCCGAACCTATGACATTCCCTTACAAGATGCATCAAAAGGACAAAGATCTTCGTGTCGATGTTCCTGAGGCACCTATTGGAGAGGAAGCTACTTTGATGAATTCGCATGCTAAGCTTGGAAAGCAAATCAAAGTTCCTCGTGTTGTCGCTCATGGCGAAAAGAATGGCGAGGATGAGGGAGTATAGTTATGGCAACAAAATATTTGGATAAAACTATTAGAGAGATTCATATCGCTTTGATGAATGGCGAAGTTACTAGTTTGGACTTGGTCAACGAAGCAATCGAAAGAATCAATAGAGATGATTGCAACTCTTACGAAGCAAAAGCTTTTGATAAAGCTATAAAGAAAGCTAAATCGATAAAGAAAGTTGATGCTTTAGATTATTTGGAAGGTATCCCTTATTTGGCTAAGGATAATTATTCTACCAAGGGAATTGAAACCACTGCATCATCAAATATTCTAAATGGATATGTTCCTTTATTCGATGCTGAAGTAATTCGTAGATTATCTCGTGCAGGTGCAGTAATGGTTGCAAAGACTACACTTGATGAATTGGCAATGGGTGGAACTGGTACTTCCGGTCATAAAGGAACTACCTGCAATCCTTACGATCATTCTAGAATGATTGGTGGATCTTCATGTGGTTCTGCTGCTGCTGTCGCTAAAGGAGATGCTCCTTTTGCTTTGGGAAGCGATACTGGTGACTCTGTAAGAAAACCTGCATCTCATGCCGGATTAGTCGGATTTAAACCTACTTGGGGATTGATATCTCGTTATGGTCTTCTTCCTTTTGCCTGTTCAATGGATACAGTCGGATACTTTACACGCTGTGTTTGGGACAGCGCATTGATAACCTCTACTTTGGCTGGACATGATGACAAGGATATGTCTTCATCTAGAAAGCCTAAGAAGGATTACATCGGAGCTGTAGAAAGAAAGGAAAGCTTGAAGAGAATTTGCTATTTCAAGACTGTTGTAGATGCTTGTGCTCCTTATGTACAAGAGTCTTTCTATAAAGTTCTCGATGAATTGAAAGGAAGAGGATATGTAGTTGAAAATTATGATTTTCCAATTGATTTATTGGATGCCCTATATCCTACATATATGATTCTCTCTTGCTCTGAAGCAACTGCAAATGATGCTCAATATGATGGAATGCGTTATGGTCCTAGTGGTGATGAGTCAGCGAAGACTTATCAAGAATTTATGACTTCTGCTCGTACTAAAGGATTCTCTGATCTTATCAAAAGAAGATTTGTCATAGGTTCATATTCTTTGTTGGCAGTCAATCAACATGATTTGTTCCAAAGAGCTCAAAAGGCTAGAAGAGTCATTGTAAATGCTTTGAACAAAATGCTTGAATCATACGATTATTTCGTATTGCCTGCTTCACCTTTCATTCCTAAGCATTTGAATGAATTGAGCACAAAATGGGATGCTAAACCTGAGTTTGCTGATAACCATTTATCCTTAGCTAATTTCGGTGGAATGCCTTCTTTGACTCTTCCTATGGGACTCGAGCAAAATGTTCCATATGGAATCAATATCAGTGGAAGAATATTTGAAGATGATAAAGTTTTAGCTTTAGGTGAAGAAGTAGAGGAGATTACTGGGCTTAAGAATCTCCATATCAAGGAGGAATTCTAATCATGGAATACGATGTAGTTATTGGTATAGAAATCCACGTTCAGTTGAAGACTAAGAGTAAGATGTTCTCAGCTTCACCTAATACTTATCATATGTCTCCTAACTCACAGACATCCTTATATGATTTGTCGATGCCTGGAACAATGCCTGTAGTGAATATGGAAGCTGTCAGATATGCAATAAAATTCGGTACAGCCCTTCATATGAATATCGATAGAACTCTTTACTTCGATCGTAAGAATTACTTTTACCCCGATCTTCCTAAAGGTTATCAGATTACTCAACAAGACCATCCTATTGTTTCTCATGGTCATCTCGATGTTACTCTTCGTGATGGTACTATAAAGAGAATTGATGTTCAAAGAGCTCATTTGGAGGAAGATACTTGTAAACAGACTCACTTAGCAACAATGACTTTGGAGGATTATAACCGTTGTGGTGTTCCTCTTCTCGAAATCGTTACTGAGCCTTGTATCACATGTGCAGAAGAGGCTGCAAAATATGTTGAAGGAATTCGTGAGATTGTCACTTTCCTAGGAATTTCAGATGGTCGTATGGATGAAGGTTCTATGCGTTGTGATACCAACGTTTCTATCAAGCCTAAAGGATCGACTGTCTTAGGAACTAAGGTCGAGGTCAAAAATATCAACACAGTTCAAAACGTTGAAAAAGCAATCTCTTTTGAAATTGAGCGTCAAAAGAAATTGATTGAATCTGGTGGACATGTAGAACAAGAAACTCGTCGTTTCGATGAGCAACTTCAAGAGACTGTTCTCGAACGTAAAAAGACTAATGCTGTCGATTATAAATACTTCCGTGAACCTAATATCATGCCTATCGATTTGTCTGAAAAGTTTATTCAAAACGCAATCGACGATATGGCTGAACTTCCTTGGGAGTTTAGAAAAGAATTCCATGACTTAGGATTAGATGACTATCAAACTGAGCAGTTGATGTTGGATAAGAAGAATGTCTATTATTTCAAGAAATGTTTGGCCGAGAAACCATTGGATGCTAAGATTTTGTGGAATTTGTTCATGGTTGGAGTCATGTCATATATCAACAAGTCTGAAAAGGATGCGGAAAGCGATGTGTTGACTCTCGATACCTTGAAGTTTACTCCAAGAGATCTAGTCGATTTGGCTAACGAAATCAAATCGGGAAAGATTAATTCCAAGCAGGGAAAGACAGTTCTCGATGATATGGTCTTGAAAGGCGAGAAGCCTTCTAAATCTATTGAAGATCATGGATTTGAACAAATCAGTGATACTTCGGCTATTCTTCCTATTGTTGAACAAGTTATTGCTGCCCATCAAGATGTTGTCGATGGTTGGCATCATGGTAAGGATAGAAGCTTAGGATACTTGGTCGGTCAGGTCATGAAGGAATCTCATGGTAAGGCTAATCCAGTCGAAGCTAAGAAATTAATTCTTGAAAAAATTGGTCCTATGGGATCGAGAGACTAATATAAAACAGCTACATGAATTTAAACCATGTAGCTGTTTTTTTGTTTCTTTTTACCGCTAATTTAAATAGAAATTAGTTGGTGACTATTAATCGTCTCCACCTAAGGCTTCTATTCCAGTCTTTATTTTTGTCTTACTAGTCTTGATATTTTTTACAAACATGAAGATAGCTAAGGATGTTGCAGCACAAATTAAAGCATAGACCGGAAGAATTGAGAAATCAAATCCAGGAACTAAAAGTAACAATCCTAATAAGCAAGGTGTGATTGTTTGAGCGGCCATTGATGAAGCATAATAATAACCTGTGAATGCTCCAACCTTCTTTGCTGAGCATAACTCCAAAACCATAGGCAATGAATTAGCATGAACAAATGACATTCCAACACCTTTGATAAACCAAATGAAGTAAATATAAATAGGAAATGCATTATATTGACCAGCAGCAGGTTCGGTGACTGGAATGACATAAGTCAGGATAGTCCAGACGACATAAGCAGTTATTGTTGCTATTAATCCAGAAGAAACAGTCCATTTTCTTCCAATCTTACTAGCTATAAATCCACCGACAGCAAATCCGATTACGCTTCCTGCACCACCGACTATTGTATTTATCATATTTCCACTACTTTTAGCCATCAAATGATATTGAGTGTAGTTACCCATGAAGGTGCTGATTCCATTATCAGCCATGAACCAGAAGAACTCTGCCACTAAGATTAAGAGAAGCATAGTCTTATTAGCCTTACTCATAGTCTGATTCTCATCAGCTATTTTACCTTCGACTTCAGCTTCTTCTTCACCTCTCTTCATTTCAGGTTCCAATTGTTTTTCTAACTTATTTTCATCGATGGTGAAGAATAAAACAAGTGCAGATATAATCATTAAGATGGAAGCTATTAAAAATGGTGATTCTATAATCCAAATATTTGCTTGGTTTGTAGCCCATAAATCATTGCTGGATGACGTTCCACCCAAATATTCGGATAGAACGAATACGAGTCCGACCAATGTAGCACAAGCTCCACCGAGGTAACCCATTATGTTGATCATTCCATTAGCTTTGCTTCTCAAGGGCTTAGGAGTTATATCAGGCATCAAAGCGACAGCTGGATTTCTATACATCATAGCAAAGAAAACAACTATTAACATCATAACGATAGTTCCAACTAAGCTGTGATAATGGAATAAGACAGGAATAAACGGAAATGCTATCGCACATATAAATGTTCCTACTAATATATAAGGCATTCTTTTTCCTATCTTCGTATGTGTCTTATCGGATAACTTGCCGAAGATTGGAAGCATTATTAAGGCTGCTAAGTTATCCATAGCCATAATGATTCCAACTAAGTATTGAACTTCTTCTTCAGTTTTAGCTCCCATGGCTTCCTTAAACAAT
Source organism: Clostridium sp. CAG:568 (assembly GCA_000434395.1). Lineage (GTDB taxonomy): Bacteria > Bacillota_I > Bacilli_A > RFN20 > CAG-288 > CAG-568. The sequence goes on from FR878751.1 coordinate 40,993, forward strand.
TCTGTTAAGAAAGTCGGTGTCCAAGAATCATAGACTTGCCACAACAACAAGATTCCAAAGAAAGCAAATCCGATTAAAAAAGTTCTTTTGTAATTAAGCTTCAAAGGTTGACTGTCCTCTTCAATTTTAGTGCTGTTTTTGTTGCCCATAAGCTCCATCCTTATAATGTCGTATAAGTCTGCTCAACCTAAGATATTTTAACAAAACATAAAGTATCTTTGTTTAAGTATTATTTTTTCTTTACAAGTTTATTACAATTGCTTGATCGTAATTCTTGACTCATGTTTAAAAAATATTACTAATCTTAAATATATATAGTAAAATAAAGGAGATGAGGAATTGTAATATGTATTATGAAATGGAAATTAAAATGAATCATTTGTTTTATTTGGCATTAAATTATCATAGAAATATGGATTAGGTTTTTATGTGTTTAAGTTTGTCTTTTAGTTTACACTTTTAAATTAAGATTCGTTTAAGGATTATTTATTACTTTATTTATAGCATACGAAAGGAGTTTGAATTATGAAAATATTATTGGTGGAAGATGATTTAGATTTAGTCAAAGTACTAAATAAAATATTGATTTTGAATGGATATATTGTCGATTGTGCTAATGATGGAATTGAAGCTTTAGATTATTTGAATATAAATTCATATGATTTAGTTATCATGGATATCATGATGCCTAGATTGGATGGAATTTCTACATTAAAAAAGATTAGAAAAGATGGAAACTCAGTTCCCGTTTTATTGTTGACTGCTAAATCCATGGTTGATGATAAAGTTGAAGGATTAGATAATGGTGCTGATGATTATATGACAAAACCTTTCCAATCAAAGGAGTTGTTAGCGAGAATCAGAGCTTTGACTAGAAGACAAAATCAAATAACTACAATGAGTGTGGGTAATTTGACTTTGGATCCAAATACTTATGAAATGCGTGCTGAAAAAACAATCAAATTAACTAATAAAGAATTTAAAGTTATGGAAGTTTTGATCAGAAATACTAATTCTTATTTAGGAAGTGAAAAAATAATGGATTCTATTTATGATATTTCCAGCGACACTGAGATTGGAGTTATTTGGGTTTTCATTTCAACTCTCAGAAAGAAATTGGATGAGATTGGATCTAACTATAATATTGTAACAAGAAAAGGTGTTGGATATAGGTTAGAAAGTACGCAGAAAAATGATTAAAAAACTTCGTTGGAAATTTATCGCAGTAGCAATGATATCTATCATTGTTGTTTTGATGGCGATAATTGGAACGATTACTTTAATAAATTATAATAAAACAGTTGATAACATCGATAAAGTTTTGACAGTCCTTGTCGATAATAATGGCAAATTTGATGATCTTGATTTTGGTGATGATAATTTAGAAAATACTGATGGTAACAATAACAAAGACAATCTAAATCATCAAAAGGATCATGGTGAGTTCACAAAAGAAACTCCTTATTGGACTAGATTTTTCTCTGTTAAATTCACAAACTCTAATCCTGATCCTGCTGTAGATACATCGATGATTGCATCTGTATCTAAAGAAGAAGCTATCGATATGGCTAGAGAAACAATAGATAGCAATTCTATGATTGGCTTTTATGGTGCATATAGATATAAAGTAAAGATTGCAGATGATTTCAAATTAGTAGTGTTCGTAGATTGCACTAAAGAGATGCGTTCTATCAGATACTTTGTATTTACTGGAACCTGGATATCTTTAGTTGGAATAATAGCTGTTTTTATTATTGTCTTCATTTTTAGCAAAATAGTATTTAATCCTGTTAAAAGAACATATGATAAGCAAAAGAGATTTGTTACCAATGCAGCTCATGAATTAAAAACTCCGTTGACTATCATATCGGCTAACAATGAATTGATCGATGCACAATATAATTCATTGGATGAAACACAGGCAATTGATAAGCAAGTGAAGAAATTGACTATCATGATTAATAATCTCACTTTATTATCTAAGCTAGATGAAGAAGACAAAAATGTTGATTTAAAAGAGAAAGTTGATTGTACTGCACCCCTCTCACTGG
>FR878752.1 GCA_000434395.1 Clostridium sp. CAG:568
AGTGAGAGGGGTGCAGTACACAATGGCTTCGTAAGCAAATGATTTTAAATAACTATCGCTCTTCTCTAAAGTATGGCAAGCCAAGAGAACTGGGCGGTTGAACACTTCTCTTTCCAATAATGCTAGTAATGATGAGAACAATAACCGTGATAACATACGGAATTAAGTTCATAGTTTTCATCATCAAGAAAGTAACACCTGTTATTGCATTAGGAAGAATGAACAAAAAGCCAAAGACAAGAGAGCCAATAATAGCAAGAGTTGGCTTCCAAACACAAAATATAACAAGTGCTATAGCAAGCCACCCAAAGGCTTGAATAGTTGAAGAATTCTCCCAACTTCCACCGACAAAGTCCATAACATAGGATAGACCACCAAGTCCAGAAATAGCACTTCCGCAAAGAATTGCAGCATATTTATATTTTGTGACATTAATTCCGACAGCATCAGCTGTAGCAGGATTCTCACCTACAGCACGTAAAGACAAACCGATTCTAGTCTTTCTTAAAACAACAGCAACAACAATGGCAATTATGATAGCTAGATAGATGATTATTCCATATCCTAAAAAGATTTGGAGGAAATCAATTCCAGCATTTTCGCTTAATGCAGGATTGCTTTTCAAAATTACATCATCAAAAATGTTAAGACGTAGAATTTTGCTAGCATAGGAAAGATAGGTCTTATCGATGATGGACATGAAGTAATCAGCACATCCTGTACCAAATGTTGTAAGAGCAAGACCAGTAACATTTTGGTTACAACGGAAAGTAACCGTGAGAAGGGCATAAATAAGACCCGCTATGAGTGACATCAAAACACTGAAGAAAACTGACATAAAGACGACACCAATCCAAGGAGCACTCATAGGATCAGTACTGTACCCGCTCATAAAGATAGAAGCACCAAGACATCCACCAAATGTTCCAAAACACATAACACCAGGAATACCCAAATTCAAATGTCCACTCTTCTCCATCAAGATTTCACCGGTACAACCGAAAAGAAAAACAGATCCTATAGTGATTGCACTGACTAAAAGGGATATAAACAAACTCATTTTATTTCTTTACCTCCTCTTTAGAACTATCGACTTCTGAGACGAGCGATTTATTTATTTGAGCATCTATATCCTTCTTTTCTTTTTCTTTATTCTTATTATTAAAAACAACTCGATAAGTAATAAAGAATTCGGATGCTATGATGCAGAAATAGATTATTCCTATAACGATATTAGTTATTGAATCATTAGTAATTCCACAGGCGGTCTGAACCTGAGCCATACCCCTATTTAAAAAAGTGATAAGAAAAGAAGTCCCAATCATGACGAACGGATTAAATTTGGCAAGCCAAGCGACCATTATTGCTGTAAATCCCATATTCTTAGCTGTATCGGCTGTAATGGTATGATCAATACTTCCCGCAAGAAGTAGTCCAACAACACCGCATAAGGCACCGCTAAGGCAGACAGTTCTTAAGATAACTTTCTTAACATTGATTCCAATATATCTGGCCGTATTTTTAGACTCTCCGACTACTTCTAGTTCATATCCATGTTTACTGAAACGAAGATAGACAAAGATAAAGGCAACCATGACGATAGCAACTATAAGACAAATAAGCCAAGAATCACCAGGAATATTCCCTTTATCTAAAGGATTGAGAACACCAGATCCAGTCGTAACGACAGCACTGATGAACACAGCTACAAGACCTGTAGCAATATAATTCATCATTAGAGTAAACAAAGATTCATTTGTATTGAAGAAAGCTTTAAAGATGCCAGGAATAAGCGCCCAGATAACACCAGAGAGAATGCTGACAGGAATCATAATTAAGATGATGGCATAATCTGGGAGTCCTGCATTACCAAGGAATAACATACATACAATGCACATCAAAGCACTTATCAATATTTGTCCATTACCGCCAAGATTCCAAAACTTCATCTTAAAGGCCGGAATCAAAGCAAGACCGACACAAAGGAGTAAAGAGAAGTCACGAACAGAATTCAATATTCTTCTCTGAGTTCCAAACACGCCTTTGAAAAGTTCGACAAAAACAACAACAGGATTGGCTTGGGCAAAGATAAATAAAATCATCATGGAGACTAAAAGTCCTAAAAGAATAGATCCACCACGAATAAGCAATCTCTGCCACCAAACAAGATTTGTTCTCTTGACTAGGTGAAACAACGGCTGCTTCTTATGTTGTTCTTTATTCATCTTTACCAACCTCCGTTTCTTTGACCATCAACATTCCGACTTCTGATTTTGTAGTCGTTCTTGCATCTACAATACCCGAAACCTTTCCACTACTTAAAACGACGATTCTATCGCAGAGAGCGAGTAACACATCTAAGTCTTCACCAACATAGATAACTGAAACTCCCTTCTTCTTTTGTTCATTTAACAAGTTGTAAATAATATATGAAGAATTGATATCCAATCCTCTAACCGGATAAGCAACCATAAGGACCTTAGGAGAAGCAGCAATTTCTCTTCCGACAAGCACTTTCTGAACATTTCCACCAGAAAGTGTCCTGACAGAAGTGTAAACACTAGGAGTGCTGACTTCTAGTTCACGGACAACATCATCAGCAAGCGCTTTGGGCTTTTCACGATTTAAAAAGAAATGATTCTTACCTTTTTGATAAGAGCGAAGCATCATATTATCGACAAGATCCATATTTTCGACCAAACCCATGCCAAGTCTATCTTCAGGGACGAAAGATAAACGTACACCGAGTTCACGAATCTGAGCAGGTGTTTTGTCTTTCAAATTCACAACCTCATCATTCTTAGGATTTATATAAGTGATAGTACCATTATCATCTTTTATAAGACCTGCTATCGACTCTAGTATCTCCTTTTGACCCGAACTAGAAATACCTGCAATGCCTAAAATCTCACCACTTCTAGCAATGAAAGAAACATCATGAAGAACCTGAACACCTTCCTCATTTTTGCAATTGAGTCCAGAGACAATAAGTCTGTCTTTAGGATTGACTACATCAGATCTTTCGATGTTTAGTTCTACCTTCTTGCCGACCATCATCTCAGTAAGCTGGTCTTCATTAGTCTCTTTTGTATTGACAGAACCAATGCATTTACCCTTCATAAGAACAGCAACACGATCAGAGATTTCCATAACCTCATTGAGCTTATGAGTAATGATAATAATAGACTTACCATCTTTTTTCATATTTCTCATAACAGAAAATAGATGCTCAGTCTCAATAGGTGTTAAAACGGCAGTCGGTTCATCCAAAATCAAAACATCCGCACCACGATAAAGGACTTTGATAATTTCAAGAGTTTGCTTCTCGGAAACAGACATATCAAAGACTTTCTTATCTAAGTCAAGCTTAAATCCATATTTTTCACAAATTTCTTTAACTGCCTTCCTAGCATATTTCTTAGAAGCCTTGTTAATAAGTTTCTTATCTTTCTTTGTGAATATTCTTTGGAAGAAATTTTGCTCAGGCTTTATGCCGAGAACAATATTTTCTAAAGCGGTAAAGACATCGATCAGTTTGAAATGCTGATGTACCATTCCGATTTTATAATTGTAAGCATCCTTTGGAGAACGGATAACTGCTGGTTTCCCATCGACATAGATTGTTCCACAATCTGGATAATAAATTCCGGAAAGCATATTCATCAATGTGGTCTTACCACTTCCGTTTTCTCCAAGGAGAGAAAGAATCTCTCCACGATAGACACTCAAATTGATGTCTTTGTTAGCAACGACAGAGCCAAAGACCTTGCCGATGTTTTCAAAGCGAATCATTTCTTGCATTGTTTGTTCCATTCCACTCTCCTATAAACATTAAAAACCAAGAGTTTTTTGCCTCCTGGTTTTTTCAAAAAAGCGAATTATTTAGAACTTGTTGTTGAGCAAATTGATGCCATCGATTTGGACATCGAAATAAGGAGCTGAGCGGAACTCACTTTCAGCAAAGTAAGTAATACCACCTTCAGTGACGATAGCTTCCTGCTCTTTAACATTATCACCATCCATATCAACTTTATAGGTAGTAAGAGCACTACCACCAACAGTGAATGTAGAAGTATCAAAAATCTTCAAAGTACCATTTTTGATTTTAGTTGCAACATCCTCAAGTTTGGTCTTAGCATCACTAGTAGAAGCTTTGGCACCGAGAGGAGCTAAAGCAACAGAGCCATCGGAAGAAGCAGTGGCACTATCCCAAATATTGCTTCCAAGTTCACCAGTCCAATCGGTATCAATGGACTCACCAGCTTTGACCTTTTGGAGAGCATATTTGAAATAAGGTTCCCAGTTGACTCTAGAAGAAGCAACATAAGTGTTTGGACATTTGCTCTCGGTAGAGCCATTATAGGAAACATTAGGAACATTGGCTGTCTCACAGGCTGTTGGAGCACCCCAAGAATCAGCATGTTGCGAAATAAGAGAACAACCTCTTCTAATCAATTGTTCGGCAGCAGTCTTTTCAGCGGTCTCGTCATACCAGGAACCAGTGAATTGAACATCCATGGTTACATCGCTGACAATGGATTTGACACCGAGATAGAAGGAAGTATAACCAGAAATAACTTCAGCATAAGTATATGCACCGACGTAGCCGATTTTATGAGAAGCTTTAGAGTCGGCATCGATCATAGACTGAAGTTTGAGGCCAGCTGCAACACCAGCGAGATATCTACCTTCGTAAATAGAAGCAAAAGCATTGTGGAAGTTGCTAACATTAGAATAATGAGCAGTAGTACCAGTGGCATGTGAAAATTGAACATCCTTGAATTCTTTTGCAGCCTTTAAAATATGAGCTTCATGACCGAAAGAATCAGCAAAGACGAACTTGCATCCTGCATCAGCCAATTCAGCAGCAGCATCATAAGCAGCTGTTGTCTCTGGAATATTAGTCTTTATTACTGGAGTCACATCTTCAGCCTTGCAAGCGGCATTAAATGCATCGATAAAATTCTTATCATAAGTAGAATCAGAAGTATGAAGAGCGACAAGTCCGGCTTTCATCTGAGTATCATGAGCATCAGAGGAACCACAAGAAACTAAAGAAGCAAGCATCAAACAAGAGACACCAAAGTACAAAATACCTTTTTTCATTTTAATAATTCTCCTTTTAAGGTTTGCAGCAAAGACCTTTAACTACCTAGAAAGGAGAATAATCAATACGAGAACTATATATAAATCTTTAAAACTAAAAAAGAAGTTAAGATTTATTCGTAGTGCTGGCTTTACGGGCCACAGCGTAGAGACTTCCCACCAATTTGGGTAATTATACGAATAGTCGCTTCAACTACATAACGATAATACTTTCAAAGAAAAGAAAAAACTACAGCATTTTTTAAGAAAGCATTTTCAATCCATATGCTTAAATAAGTAGTCTTAGATATTTATTGATCAAAAGAATCAATTATTTATGTCCAAAAGAATTTTTTTATAACAAAAAAACAATAGATTATGGGTCATACCATATCTATTGTCTTTTAACATTTATAATTCAAGTAATATTGAGAAGCTTTTAAATATTATCTTCCTTCTCTTCCAGGATCTTCAGGATTCTTAGGTTGAACAGGTGCAGGTCTTGCAAATGCAGTGAATCCAGGAGTCTTAGGAGTTGAAGTAGGAAGAACTGTACTTCCTAAAGAAGAAACGACAGGAACGATCATAGGATTTCTATGGGTCTCTCTGAATATGAAGTGTGAACAAGATTGACGAATTGTATCCTTTATTGCTGAATAAGTGACTTTTTGAGGTCCTTTGAGCAAGGATTCAAGCTCCATCTCAACAATTTCCTCAGCTTTGTTTGTCAAAGATTGCTTATTAGAAGCAATGAGTCCCCTAGTTTCAATAGTAGGACGGAACAACAATCTATTAGTCTTAGGATCGATAGATACGAATACTCCAACAACACCTTCATTTATCAAGAGATTTCTATCACGAATTACAGAAGAAGCTACACCGACAGGGCTCTTTCCATCGACATACAAAGCATCACAAGGAATATGAGTTCCCATCTTGCATTCATGGTTATACATGATGATGGTATCACCATTATTCATTACAAATGTATGATCTTCAGGAAGCCCGCATTGAACACCGACAGCAGCATTTAATAACAGCATACGATATTCACCATGAATAGGCATGAAATATCTAGGCCTTGCCAACTTTTGCAACAATCTCAATTCTTGACGTGAAGCATGTCCGGATGAGTGAAGAGCAAACATAGGGGAGTTGGTCAAGACATTAGCACCAGCACGACACAAATCATCGACAACCTTATTGACGGAAGCAGTGTTTCCTGGAATAGGATTGGAAGAGAAGACGATGGTGTCACCAGGTTCAATTCTAATGTACTTATGTTGACCGGCTGCCATTCTAGAAAGAGCAGCCATAGGCTCTCCTTGAGAACCAGTACAAATAATACATACTTGAGAAGCAGGTAATCTCTTCAAAGTCTCGGGTCCGACAATAGAAGAATCTGGAATCTTGATAAATCCTAATTCACGAGCGATTTCCAAATTTCCTTCCATGGACCTTCCCATAACACAAATCTTTCTTCCATGAGCAATAGCACAAGTAGCGATTTGAGTGATTCTAGAAATATTTGAGGCAAATGTTGAAATTATCAAACGTCCAGGAGCAGTACGGAATGTTTCATTGATAGCACGTTGAACATTCTTTTCACTTTCAGTATATCCTTCTCTTTCAGCGTTGGTAGAATCAGCCATCATCAAGTCGATTCCCTCATCACCATATCTAGCAAGTCTAGATAAGTTGAAGTCATGATCTACAGGAGTCAAGTCGATTTTGAAATCACCAGTAGTAGCAACTGATCCTTGAGGTGTGTTAACCAAAACTCCATAAGCATCAGGAATTGAGTGTGTTACACGATAGAAACGAATACGGAACGATCCAGCATAGAAATCAGAATCATCATCGATTTCAATAAGTTTGGTGGCATCAGTTAAATGATATTCGGTCAATTTATGACGAATCAATGAGCAAGCCAACTTTGATGCATAAATCAAAGGAACTTTGACCATTTGAAGTAAGAAAGGAATAGATCCGATGTGATCTTCATGTCCATGAGTGATGACCAAAGCACGAATCTTTTGTGAGACTTCCTTCAAATGTGTAAAATCAGGAATTATATAATTCACACCAGGAGTGGTGTAGTCTGGGAATTTAACACCAGAGTCCAAAATAACTAAATCAGCATCGTTTTCAACACAATAACAGTTCTTTCCGACTTCTCCTAATCCACCTAACGCATAGATACGAACAGGTGAATCGGCACCAGGAAATTTAGAGCTGCTCATTGAATTATTCTTCAAAATAGTATCAGCCATATTTGATATATCTCCTTTGTTTAAAAATTATGTCTAACAGTCTATAACTGAATTCGACTCATTAAAAAACAAGTCTTCTTTTTCAAAGAGAATTATAAACTCACAAGCAAATTAATTCAATTAATAATATAAAAAGAAAGCGTAAACACAAAATACTGAAAAACTAGGCTATCTTTTGAACAGTAGGATCATCCTTCCAAGGATCAATTTTATCGATGTGATCGTAATAAAGAATTCCATTCAAATGATCGAATTCATGTTGAAGAATAATAGCTGGATATCCTGTTTGAGTAACTATAACTTCTTTTCCTTGAAGTGCATCAAAGGCCTTAATCTTTATTTTGTAGTAACGAGGAACGTAACCTTCCTTGTCTTCTGCAACCGATAGACAACCCTCTCCATACTTCAAACAACATTTTCTCATAGAAGTGCTTAAAACCTCAGGATTGATCAATCCATATTGAATTATTCCTTTTCCAGGAATATCTACATATACAGCAAAGAATCTTTCTCCAATTCCAATCTGAGGAGCTGCTAGTCCTACTCCAGCTCTAACTTTATGTTTTTTTGCCCACTCATCATCCTGACTATCCTTCAAATATTGGACCATCTCTTCCAATAATTTCTTCATCTCTGGAGAAGAAGGATTCTCAACAGGTTTAGCTAAACTTCTAATCACTTTCTCAGTGTCATAAAACATCTTATAAACTTTTTCTGACATTATTAATTACTCCATGTATTTCCTAATTATTATAAACATTTGAAATAAATAGAACTTATTAATTATTTTGCAAATATTAAAAACCTTATGTTTTAATGCTTTTAATCAAAGGATAAAGCACTGCTGTATTAGGCAATAATAGAACTAATTAAGTCTTTTCTATAGAGACAATATCAAGACTTTAGAATTCTTATTAGGAAACTTATTCTACACACATTTCACCCAATTCATATGTGATGTATTAGCATTGCTATTGTTAGTTGCCAAACTAACAATGCAATTGATATTAGGAATTAAATCAATAATCAAGAAAGAAAATAATAACTAGATGATAGGTTAAAACCTATCTTCTTTTTAAATATAAAATAATCATTCTTTCCTAAATGATATAATTAAAAAGTTGTGAGGATTATCTATTATTTTATGGAAGAAAACTTGAGAAAAGCTATCGATGATTTCATAGATTTCTATAATAAATCCAATATAAAAAAAGAAGAGGATGAATTGGATAAAGAAATAGAAAACGACAAAGATTTATCAAAGCTTATCAAAGAAGGCCAAATATCATTAGGTTCTTATCTCAAGAATAAAAATGATATAAGTGCGATGAAATCATTAGCTTCAGCTAAGAAAAATTATTATTCCAATGACAAAGTTAAGAGAAGATTTGAATTATATAAAGAGATAAAAAGTGTTCTTTCTATAATAGAAAATGGCCTTATCGACAATACAAAGAATATATATGATAATTTCTAAGGAGGATTAATTAAATGCTAAGGATAATATCTGGAAAATTCCGTCATAGATTGTTGGAAGTTCCTCAAAGTGAGAACTGCAGACCTACTATGGATAAAATTAGAGAAGCCGTATTTTCATCTATATCTAACGATGTTCCTAACTGTACATTCCTAGATTTATTTTCAGGATCTGGTGCTATAGGAATAGAAGCACTATCTAGAGGAGCTAAAAAAGTTGTTTTTAATGAAATAGACCCATCTACATTGAGAACTTTAAGAAAAAATGTTTCGACATATGATCCCCATTTTGAAACTTGTGTCATTTTGAAGAAAGATTGGCAGCAAGCATTAATAGGATTATCTGGAAGAGGAGAAGTATTCGATATAGTCTACTTAGATCCTCCTTATCAAATGGCTGAAGCGGTAAACAAGCAGGCCATAGAAATGATGCGTGATAGCGGATTATTATCTCCAACTGCTATTGTTATAGCTGAGCAAACTATAAATCCCGAGCCTATCGATGGATTCACTTTGAAAATTCATAAATATGGTAGAAAAATTCTCGGTACATATAAACTAGGACAAGAAGAGGAAGACAAATAATGAAAACTGCATTATATGCCGGTTCATTCGACCCATTCACCAACGGTCATTTAGAAGTCGTTGAAAAAGCTTTAAAAGTATTCGATAAAATTGTAATTCTAGTAGCTAATAACAATGCTAAAAAATACACTTTTTCACTAGATGAAAGAGTAGCAATCATAAAAGAATGCTTCAAGAATAATTCTAAAGTAGAAGTCGAATCCACATCGGGAATTACAGTTAGAAAAGCTAAATCTTTAAACATCAATGTCATGATTAGAGGTCTTAGAGATGTTCAAGATTTTGAAATGGAGCAGAGACTTTATATAGTCAATCGAGCTTTAGATAAAGACATAGAAACATTCTATGTCATGGCTAGCCCAGCTAAAATATTCATATCTTCAACAAACTTAAAATTAATGTTTAAGGCGGGAGAAGATATATCAGATTATGTCCCAAAACCTGTATTAAATGCATTAGAGAAAGTAAAAGATAGGATTTAATAAAGCTCAAGTAAAAAGCCTCCTACATTGTACACTTTTGCTGAGGATTTACGATTAGAACTATTTTTACTTCTTGTAACGAATGAACTCGGAAGTTCCTTCTCCATCAGGGTTGTTGATATCGTAATTCAAGTAAGTTACAACAGGTGAAACGTTATCGTTAGTGGTGGTGAAGTTAGCAGAGATTGTTGCAAAGAATTCCTTACGAACAGTAGAAGCATCAGTAGCAGAGAATCCATAACGTACAGAGACAGGATAATCCTTGGTGATGTCGAAGTTATCGGAATTCTTGTAGACAGCGATGACAGCAGCATCGGTAGGCATGCTGGTCTTTCCTTCAAAACTCTTTCCAGAAGTACGAGATACATTCTTGCTTCCAGTTTCGATATTCAACAAATCTTCCTTTTGATCCTTCAAAGCTTGGCTATAGAACTTAGCCAAAATCAAAGCAATAGCTTGATCTTGGTCCTTGGTGATATCAGGATTCTTTGCGATATCATTATCAGAATTCTCATCGTTACGGGTCAAATCGATTGCATAGAAGCTCTTTTCTACATTGAGGAATTTGTTTTCTCCAGAGAAGATATAGTCAGAGAAAGCTTTATTCACAGACAAAGCCTGGTTTCCAGAATCTTCAGAGTAATAGAAGACTGTGGTGTATTCATTATCCTTGTTCTTTCCATAAGAATTGACTTCATTCACATTCTTACGTTTACCTTTCCAATAAGATAAAGCGACATCCTCATCAGGTCTAACGGCTGTAGCAGCACGAACAATCAAAGGAATAGATATGACGATAGCAAAAACCAATACGACTACCAAGACAACTTGAACCCATGCAGTTTCCTTGAACCAAATCCAAATATTCAAGAAGAAATCCTTCACTGGATTGTCTTTGTTGGAGTGTTTTCTTTGTTTCTTGTTTCCTCCATTGCTTCCAGGTGTTTGATCAACACCATTGAACTTCATGTTGTCGTTATCCATGTTTACTAAGCCTCCATAATTCCATGCAAAATAAAAAGATTATAAAAAGAGCATGGGTAAAATCGGCATTTAGTATATATATGAGCGGTTTTTCTTTCAAGGAAAAGGAATAACTACCGAAAAATACCACTAATCTACCTAAAGTTAATCCTAAGAGAAAAACTGGATTCAGTCCATTTATTTCATAAAAAGTCTAAAAACCAATATTTTTTTGAATTTAGAAAAGAAATACTCTTAACTCTTTTTTTTAGTTGATTATAATAAGCTCGGTTTAAAAGGAGCCGAAAAAATGGCAAAAGTTTTTGGAAAGAAAAAGGTTGTAGTTGTCGGTGACGGACGTGTTGGATCTTCAGCAGTATTTGCTCTCTTCCAACAATCTTGGATCAACGAAGTCGGTGTAATCGATGTCGTTCTTCCTGGACACAAGGATGAGAATGGCGAGTGGGTCAAGGGATTCAACGCCATGCACAACGTCGAAGGTGATGCCCTCGATATGAACGATGGTGCTTCATTCCTCGAAGGAAATGGACGTGTCGTCGCTGCTAACTGGTCTGATGAGCCTGGTAAGGAAGGATGTGATTACTCCATTTGTGATGATGCTGATGCAGTCGTCATCACTTCTGGAGCTCCTCAAAAGCCTGGACAAACTCGTCTTGAGCTTCTCGGAGCTAATGCTTCCATCGTCGCTGGAGTTTGCAAGCAATTGAAATCACACCTCAACGATCACTGTGTCGTCATCGTTGTTTCCAATCCTTGCGATGTCCTCGCTTGGGTTGCTTACAAGACATTGGGAATCGACTCCAAGAGAGTCATCGGTTCTGGATGCGTCCTCGATTCTTCTCGTTTGAAGCAAGAAATCGGAGATGATCTTGGAATCGACTATCGTTCAGTCAATGCCACCATCATCGGTGAGCACGGAGACTCCGAAGTTGCTGCTTACTCTGCAGCTTCCATCGGAACCACTCCTATCCGTCAATACTATGAAGAGTACAAGGGAATCAGCGGTGCTGAGTTGGATGCTCACCTCGAGAAGATTCACTACAACGTCTGGCACTCTGCTTACGATGTCATCAACCTCAAGAGAGCTACCAACTATGCTATTGCACTTTCTATCACCAGAATTTGCAAGGCTATCTTGACTGATGAAAAGGTCATCCTTCCTGTCTCCGTACTTTGCGACAAGCACGTACTCGGTGGAAAGGCTGAAGGAGTCTACCTCTCCGTACCTTCAATCTTAGGTGCTAACGGAGTCGAGGCTATCGTCGCTCCTGAGTATTCCAAGGAAGACACCGAAGCTGTCCTCAAGTCAGCTGAGACTTTGAGAGAGAACTGCGCTAAGGTTCAATTCTAATAGTCGCTTTCTTAGACTACAAATAGAAATCTAAAATTTAAGTTTAAAAGTCAGACTGAAAGGTCTGGCTTTTTTGCTTTTCTATTTTAAGAAATTACTAAGTAATTCTAATAAATCTCATTTGTGCTCAAATTGAATTTCCAGTAAAAAAAGAGCGCATATTGCATTTTTTAGTTAAAAGGTTTAACAATTTGAATAATTAATTTTATATTGATATTGATTTTCATATATATTAGTACTGCATTTAATGCGCTATTGTTATATTAAGAGAGATTATATATATACATGAATATAGATAAAGATGAGAAATTTTTAGATGAAGAAAAAGATGAAAATAGCCAAGGAGCCAAGGCTGAGACTAATGAAATAGAAACTTCTTCTAATGATGTCTCTAATGAAGAAGCTGATTCAGCAAAAGAAGCTTCTACCATAGAAAAAGCAGGGGCTGAAGAAACTAATCCTTCAATTGATGAAAACACAAACAAACCTGAAGATAAAAAAGATGAGAATAAGAAAAAAGCAAAGAAAAAGAAATGGATATTTCCTACAGTAATTTGCTCCATCTCATTGATTGTCGGTATTGGAATGGGATATCTAGGATATGCAATGTTTGGGAAAAAAGGACCTTCAATTGATTATGGTGATTTGTTTGAAGGATACAATTATTTAGAATGCGCTAAGTATTCAAATTTGAATAGTATCTTATCCGACAAAGAATTAGCTGATGATCCTACTGCTCAAGCTATAGCTGCTGCTAATACGTCCTTATACAAGTTAGCTAAGGCTAAGTACTTCTTGACTTATGAAAAGCAAGCTGTCATAGCTACAGTTGGAATAAAGACAACTCAAGATATTGAAGCTGTAACTTATGCTTCACCAGAAGTCACATTCAACCAAAACATATCTTCTTCTTCATTTGTTCACACAGCTGATAGATTCTACGATTATGGAAACTCAATAGATTCTTATAGAGAAAGTACCCCTGATAAATGGAAGAACTCTGAAAGTAAGAGCTATACCTATGATCAATTCATTCAATCCAGAGGAAAACTATTGAAGAGATTATATTTCTTAAATGTAGATTCATCATCCGAACATAGAGAGTATTTAACAGATGATGAAAGCCAAGTTACTAGCACCACTTACCAAGAACAGGCAGTGATCGGATACGATATCGGTCCTAAATCAATAACTAGCGCAACAATTCAAAACAGTGGAAGTAATTATCTAATAACAATCGAAATGGATTACACTACACCGACTGGATTTAGAGAGATGGGCCTTCAAATGCAAATGACTGGTGGATTATCAGGACTTCCAAACTTTTCCTCGGTAGAAATTCAAATGACTATCGACAAAAACTTGAACATGATAAAGAACTTCTCCACGGCTTCTTACAATGCATTGATCGGTGGAATCAATGCTCAATGTTCATCTGAGAGTACAGTTTACTATTTCACTCAAGATGAGCCTTTCAAAGATAGTAGTGGAGCAGAGCTCAAAGAGCCAAACCCACATGAGCAGACAGGTGAGCCTAAATCCGATGACGAAACAAAGTTGATCAAATATTCCAGAGAAAAATCCAAGGAGGTTAAGTGATATGACAAAATTATGGAGCACATTCATTCTTTGCACTGCTAGTGTATCTTTCGTAGCAGCTGGTTCAGGAATAGGTTATTTCGCTACTGCCGCATTTCAAGGAACCAATAAAACATCAACTAGCAGTCATGAGCCCCCAAAACCTGTCGAATTAACATCCAAGGACAAGTTCATAAACAACTTATTAGGATCTTCTTCTATCAAATTAAAGAAAGCTAATGTCAACATCTCCGGATTGGATGATGGAACTCTAACTATCAAATCCGATGATTTAGCTTTGAACTTGTTGGAATCTGACTCCGAGTATAAAGGATCCAAAAACATGATGTCTGGAAACCTCGATGTTTCCTACAAAGGAATCGATGAATCTTTTGGATTATACGTTTCTGGTGATAAAGCTACTGTCAATTACGCAAATAATCTCTATTCTATCGATTACAAAACATTGACCGATGCTATATCTATATTGAAAGAATTCCCTATCCCTACAGTCGATGGATCTTCTTTAACTCTTCCATCTATGGATGAAATATCTGAGTGGGGTCAAAATGCCTTAGGTGGAATCACTGAAGAAGAAGGTTCAAACAACACCTACGTCTACACCATGGATTTAGATCCTTTAGGAAAGATTCAGTTTATTGCCGACAAGGACACTCTAACTTTAAAAGGAATCAATACACCTTCCACTTTAAATCTTCCAATCAATGATAAGGTCATTCATATCGGTGTATCAGCTGATGCTGAACAAGATTTGAAGAATTCGCAAACTGAGAATGTTCCAAACAAGGATATAAACGATTTGAATGGATTGACAGGAATTCTTAAAACTGTCAAAGATATATACAATTCAAAGAGTTTCGATTCTACGATAACGGCTAAGCTTAGCGGTGGAGATTTATCCAAGGATATCGATGCTTCCATCAGACTATCAAGTAATTTCAACGCTGATCCTTACATCGCACAAGTCGAGACAATTTCCTCAAATATGCTCAAAGGAAAGGCTTTGGTCACTTATTCAAACGGTAGAACTTATGTCTCTGTCAACGATAAAATCAAAGGATACATCGACAACACTACAATCGATGGTTTGATGAATGTTTTCAAGAAGGAAACTGATACTCAACAATTGGTCGATGGATTAGATAGTTTGGGTGGATTCATTAAAGGAACTGATTTGGAAAAAATCATCAACGGAGATTACTCCGTATATAAGAACTTCCTCAAATCATTCAATGTCTTGAATAATGGAAGCCAGTATGTCCTAAAGATTTCAAACAAAGCTTTAGGATTAGATTCTAATGACTCATCTTTTACCTTAATTCTTAATCTCAGTGAAGATAAGACTGGAATCGAGTCTTTGTCAGTCAAGGAATTCCCTGTAATGGGTTATATATTGGATGCCGATATAAAATTAGACACAACCACTGCTGAGAAAATGGTTCCTGTAGAAGAGTCTAAGTATGGAAATTACAATGGTGTACTTCCTATCGTCAACCAAATGTATTCTTTGATTGGTAATAAGAAGGCTACATTCGAATATAACTTATCAGTCTCTGACAAATCTTTGAATAATCCTCTTTATCTCTCAGGAAAATTGAGTGGAGATTTGACTAACTTCAATTCCACTGATGACTTAGTCAACACTCCTATAGCTTTAACTGCCAATGCTTCTATAGACGGAAAGAATCATTCTATCGAAGCAAGAAGACTCAATAATGTATCATACGTAAGCTTCGACAACATTTTTCAAGAAAAAGCTACAGATGAATCTGCAGTAAACATCTACAAAGCTGTCATGGATAACATGAACAAGATACAGCCCAATAAAAATGTCACTGACGGATTGAATGAAAAAGTCGAAAAAGTAATGGATACTGTATCCAATACAATCAAAGGAATATTCTCCTTCGATAATGGATTAGACTTAGACAAAATCACAGAAATCTTTGCTATCGATAGTATCGATACATCAGATACAAAGATAAATATTTCTTTCGATACATCTAAGCTAGGTTACGATATCGGAAATATCAAAGTCACAGTAGATGTAGCAAACGATGCTATCGATGTAGCTGTCACTGGTCTCACGTTCAACGATACAACTATCAGTTTGAACCTCAAGACTATCGATTATGTCGATCCATCAGAATCGTTAGATTCAGAATTTGATCCCGAATCCTATATTCAAGTAAATGAATTCCATAACTTCATCAACGGATTATTCGATATGGTTACATCCAAGGAACAAAAGTATGGTGTTTCTTTGAATGCCACCTTGGCTTCAACTGCTGAAAACGGATATACATCACACCTCATCGGAAATGAGTACCTCAACTTCACCAATGGTTCATATAAGGGAAATCTTATCTATGATATGGATGATTCAACTTATGATCCTTATATTGAATTCTCATATAACGATGAAGATTTGAAAGGATCTGACAACGAAGGTAAGTTGTTCGCTTCCTACGGACATAAATTAACATCATTCGACGATAACGGAGCTTATACTCCTATCATAGATGAGAAAAATCCAGAGACTTTATACATCGGAATGGATAATTCCAAGTTAGATGATGTAATCAGTACAATAACTGGAATGGATGAAAACAACTTGTTATATGAGTACTTCCAAAAGATAAGTACCGGAATGTCTTCCATTCCTTTACAAGATATCATCAAGAATAAAAACTATACTGAATTGTTGAATGACTTCATTAGAAAGATTGTCTTGACTGATACTGAAGTATCAGTTCAAATCAATCCTTACTACATTGGATTAAGCGATGATAAAAATGCTGAATCTATGACTGTTGTAGCCTACTACAGCGGAACTAAGATCACTGGATTAAAGATTGAAAATGCTGAATTAGGTAATAATATCTTAAATATGGATATAGATTTGATTGATTATGATCCAGCTTCTGCCAATCTCATCGATTTCACTTCTCATCTCAATGAATCATCATATATCGATTTCAATAATCTTCCTTTGATGCTAGAGTTGGGTCTCAACACCACTGAAGGCGATAAAGATAGCAACGGGAAATTATCTAAAACTTATACGTTGAGTGGATCATTGAATTTAGATGCTGCAATTACATCAGTTAAGGATGATGTATTAGTATCAGTCCATATCGGAGCTTACAACAAAGGTGACCCAATATCTGTATCTGCTTATATTAGAATTGATCCGGATTATAAAGAAGGTGAATACACTGAGTATTATGTTAGACCTATAACTGAAGATTGCTTGATAGTAAAACATGAGTCTAATCAACAAAGAATGTTATTAGTAACTGCAAAAGAACTCACTGCTCATATCGGATACTATTTAATAGGACTCGGAATGAACTTTGAAGATGAAGAATCTAATGGTGGAGAACTTGCATTGCATACATACGTTGTCGATCAAATTGAGAGAGCGATGTCTTCATCATCTTCAAGCGATTCTTCCACTGATACTGAAGAAAAAGAAAAGACTGGATTTATGGGAACTGGTCTCTACTTAGAGAAACTAATCAAAGGCATGACATATGCACCTTCGAAGGATGCTGGAGATTCAAGCGGAACATTTAACTTAAATCTTGATTTATCTTCTATAGATTTAGGAACAACACTTGTCAAATTAGGAAGTGACATAAACATTAGCGTATCTCATGGAATTAATGAAAAGACTGGTAAAAATGAATTAAAGCATGCAAGTATAAAAGGCAAAGTTGCTAAGTTGGCAGGAATTATTTCAATCAATATTGATTTTAAAGTAGACCAAGTAGCAGCAACAGACTACTATTTAGCAAACTATTCAAATGCTTGGAATCAATATGTTTCTAATGGTGGTAAAGACAACGATTACTATGAATTAGAAACATGCATACAAAAAAGAACTAAAAAGGGCTTAGGAAATTTAGGTGGAAAATCTAAAATTGAAGTTACCTACAAAAATTCCAAGACTCCTATCATAGTTAAATAAGCAATAATTCATACCTAATAAAAGAACAGGATTCAATTCCTGTTCTTTTATTTTCTTATATTCTTTATTAGTTAATTGAATATTTAATATGAGCCGATTTATATAATTGTATATATGTTGTTTTATAAAGATAAAATGAAAAGTTTTCATTCAGATAAATACTTTATAATTAAAATCTAAACTATTAAGGGAGATTCAATATGATTCATTACGATTATGAAGAGCCTAAGGCTATAGAATTAACTATTTCTAATCCAATAGATAGAATTGCAAATATTGCACATTCTTGCTATCAGGTAGCACCAAAAGAACATGAAGCTAACGTCAACTTTGTAAAGACACTTTGCTCAGTGTATCACATGGCAATGCTAGATCATGGATTCATGCACTTTAAGTTTAAGAAAGAAGAATTCATAAATAACTTAGATGATCATCAAAAGCTAGAGATGATTCCATGGGACTATGCTAAATTCTTCAACTTTGCTACAGACGATAATTTTGTATACTTAACACTATCCTTACGCTCTATCACAAATGCTATCGATGGAATTTATAAAGGAAACAAATCCGATTCTATTAATCACATAAATAAGGATGAAGGAAGCTCATTTAAGAAATTGATTTGCACCATCATCTCAAATTTAGATGGTGAGTCTAAATCTATTGTCTTAACTCATTTCAAACCTGAAGATAATATTGATGAATTCATCGATAATAACAAAACTGATGTATCTGTAGTAACTGTCGAAGAAAATGAAATTGATTCATTGGAAGAATCTATAAGAGATTCACAAAAAATCTTGGTCTATAGATTGACTACTGATAGAGGCGTCACTCATGAATTAGTAAGACATAGATTATGTTCTTTTGCTCAGGAATCAACTCGTTACTGCAATTATTCAAAGCAAAAATTCGGAGACAAGATTCATATAATCAAGCCTTTAGATTATGTCGATCATCAAGCCATGTATGACATAGCATTCAACAATGCCGCAGAAGCTTACTTTGAATTGTTGCATGAAGGAGCAAAGCCCGAGCAGGCAAGAGCAGTTCTTCCGACAAACTTAAAAGCCGAAATAACAATTACGGCAAACTTAGCAGAATGGAAACATATCTTCTTCCAAAGATTAGCTTTGGATGCACATCCAGAAGCTAGAAGAGTAGTAAAATTCGTCTACGAAGATATGAAATCTAAAGGATATATTGAATAAGATCTTAGCTGAGCTATCTAGCTCAGCTTTTCTTATGTCTTTGTTTTTATCATTTTTTATCTAACATTTTAAAAACAAAGCTTATAATAAATATAGAAAACAAGATATATAGATTTAAATCTTTGAGGAGGTAAATAAAATGGCTGAAAAAATATGGTAAATCTCCTCAATATGAATACTATGACCTTGACCAATATCGAGGGATATAGCGGTGAATATGATTTTCCAAACCTCTTTTGTGATTCAACTCCTAATATCGATTACCTAGCCATGTATTCAAGACCAAGTGAGTATTCAAAGCATGAAAACACTGCTCTTTGTTTCTATCAATACGATAAAACATACGATGGATTAAACGGACTTTACAATGCTATTTTCTACAACAAAAAGCCATTATTAAAACAATATAAAAAGAGATTCAAAGATATAAAGATTGCAATAGATCCCGACTATAGCATCGGTCAAAACTTTCCTAAAGCTGAGAATATATATAGAATGTATAAATCTAGAATAGTAGGATTATGGTTGAAATATGAATGTGGAATAACAGTTATTCCTAATTTGACTTATGTCGATGAATCTTATTTTCCATTTATGCTTAACGGAATAGAAAATACAAAATCAATAGCCATGAGCATAGTCGGAGTTATGAATTCTATTCAAACTTTAAGACTGTTCAACAAAGCTTTAAAGTATGCTGTAGACCATCTTAAGAATTTAAAGATAATCTATGCTTTCACCACCAATAGCGATGATGAGGAAACAAAGAAATTATTCAGCTATGCTAAAAAGAAAGAAATTCAAATTTGTATTCCAGACAACATGCTGAAAAGACGAAATACTAATAAGCAAAAAGAAGCCGATAAGAAATTTGAAGAAGAAATGCAAAAATACGTTCCTTTGTTCTAATTTCAAAATTTATAAAGTTAAAAATCCTGTCACTATCAAGTGACAGGATTATTTATTCTAGATAGATTACTTAATCTTAGAAACAACAGACCATGCAGGAAGCATGATAGGTTCTTGCTTAGAAGCTTCGACGACTTCTTCAGGTAAATACTTCTTGTTGACGACCAATCCATAGACGAATTTATCGAACCAAGAATCAGACATGACGAAGATTCCACCATCACCGACATCCTTACCCCAAGAGTTTTCAACCTTCCAACGGTTAGGCTTGCCATCTACGAGGTTGACACCGACCAAAGTCATAGCGTGGTTAGCAGCAGTGTTTCTGAAAATCAAAGACTCGCCCTTATCAAACTCAAAGTCAGATTGGAACAAATCAGTGAGATCGAGAACCTTGTCATCCAAGAATCCTTCCTTACGCATAGATAAGGCGGTGACATCACAATCAAACCACATAGCTTGGTCATCCTTAATAGAATCGATAGCTGCCTTCTTCAATGTTTCCAATGAAACTGTGACAAAGCTGTGGAGAGGAGTTCCTACTACATTCAATGCATATTCCACTGCATAGTTCTTTCCTTCTTCAAATCCACGAGCAGGTGCATGGGTTAAAACAATGTATTCATCCAAATCTAGTCCGATGAACTTGTCATAGAATTCCTTAGGAGTTCCAGTGAAGGATTCCCATTTCTCCTTGGACTCTTCCTTCTTCTCAACATCTTTCTTCTCCTCATCCTTCTTAGGCTCAGGAGTTGATTTCCACTCATATGTGAAAGTATCTACAGGCTTTCCTAAGCAGATTGTGAGTACTTTGTAGATCTCAGAAAGCATTGCTTCCTTTTCTTTACGAAGATCATCCAATGAAACTCCAGCTCTATGATCGGCGCGAAGCTTGGATGAGAATTGAGCAAGCTTATAGTTCAACACGACATCCATTTCATTTGAGGCAGATGAAGGAATTGTCTCGGGCATTACACTCTTAGGACATACACCATACTTCTTTACCAAAGCGGTGAAGAATGCCCAGAATCCGCCATCTTGTTGTCCACCGGATACGATGACTGTATCGAAGACTCTTGAATTGTCAGGCTCATCCAAAGTATCTAGGACACATTCCAATTGATAGTTAGACTTCTCCAACTTGTCCCAGAACATCAAGTATGATTCGGACAATTCCAAATCCTTTACATGAAGTTTCTTCATAGCTTGGATTCTAAGAACATTCAATCCAGAGAACATCCAGCAACGTCCAGACTGCTTTTGGTTAGTAATAGAACCGATATCTTTTACTTCATTTGAGAAAGTGAAAGGTACGTTTCTTGTCTCTTCACTATCGAATGCAGCGTTGAACACTCCATTTCTCATGACAGCATTCTTGCTAATCTTCAAACTACCATTCTTGTCGAAATCTTTCTCAAATCCTTTGACATCTTCTAATGTTAATTCTTTATTCATTTAAGATCTCCTTTTGTTAATACAACAGATGTTTATTATAAACATGAATATTGTTTTTATTTAAAAATTAGATTGTTTTTCTTTTGGTTTCTTAATCTTATTCATTTGGGTTTCTTTTTATTAGGTTGTTTCATTTTTCTATAAACATTAAAATAAAGGCAATTTTAAACATAGTGGGAGGCTAGCTATAAAATGGATGAAAAGAAAATAGAAAAAGAAAAAATAATTAATATCGTAGCTGTAGAAGATGAAGACTACGAATACAATTCATTAGTTCCTATGCTCTCCACCTATTTTTCTAAAAAAGATAGAGAATTTCATATCACTAGATTCGTCAATGGAAATGATTTTATAAGCAATTATAAAACTGACACAGATATCGTCTTGATGGATATCGAATTAAAAGACTCCAATGGTATGGAAGCAGCTCAAAAGTTAAGATCGTTGGATAAGGATGTAATAATAATATTCACTACTAAAATGGCTCAGTTTGCAGTCAAAGGATATCAAGTCAATGCTTTGGATTTCATAATAAAGCCCTATAACTATGATTCACTGTCTTTTAGACTAGATAGAGCTATGAGAGTATTAGATGAGAGAAGTCCACTCTTTATGGTCAAAACAAAGAATGGATTAGAGATGTTGAATCCAAAAGATATCTTATACATAGATGTTTTCGGTCACTCTTTAGGATTTCATACAGAGAAAGGCACTATCTATGTGTGGGGAGTACTTAGCGAATATGAAGAAAAACTCGCTCCTTATGGATTCATTCGTTGCTCTAATTCAGCTTTAGTCAATTTTGCGAAGATAAAGAATGTACAAGGAATGGATATATCGATGACAAATGGAGATTCATTACAAATAAGCCATCCTAGAAGAAAATCATTTATGACTAGCTTGGCTCATTGGGCAGGTTTCAGTGGAAAATGATTGAATTTACTAAAATTTTATTTACCCAAGGAGCAGATGAAATAATTCCAAACAAAGGTGCTTGGTCCCTAATTGCCTTTGTCGGAGAATTATTATTAGCTACTTCTGTCTATGTTTTCAAACTAAGGAGAAGAAATCATTTTTGGCTGTGGTTAGTTTTATGTTTAAGTTGTTTTATTGGATTTGCCTATTCTTGGAGCCTCATTCCTTATTTCAATTCAGTCACTTCTATAATCTTCTCTATCTTATTCTTCTTCATCGCTTATTTTGGATTGATAGGATCTTTGATGGCTTGCTTCAAAGTCAATATCCAGGCCGCAATGTTTTTAGGAACAGCTGGATACGCAATGCAGCATTTCACCTATAAGTTAATTCAAATCGTCATCGGTAGTATAGAAAAAGGAATCCCAAGCTTTGTAGATAACAATTATGGAATATATGGAATATACGCTTCATTTGTGATTATTTCTCTTCCTATCTTTTACAATATGTTTGGGAAGAAGATTCATAAGAATGAAACACTCATAATAGAGGATTCAAGATTATTGATTATCTCTATAATCTTGATTATTTGCACTGCTATATTAAATTTGATTTATGAAAGCTTTGTAAAAGTTAGCAACCTAACTTTATTTATTGTAGGTTGTTTGTTCGATATGGTATGTTGTTTCTTAACGTTGTTCATCGAATTTGAAATGCTTAAGAGCAAAGAAATATCAGAAGCATATATTCAAATGAAAACTATATGGGAATCAGAAAAGAAACAATTAGAAATCTCTAAGGAGAACATGGACTATATGAAAATATTGGCTCATGATTTAAAGCACGAATTAAACGAAAGCACTTTATTGATTTCTAAAGACAAAGTAGATGAATTGAATCGGAGAATCGCAGCATTTGGTAATAGCATAAAAACTGGAAACGATATCTTAGATTTGGTCATAGCTGAAAGAACTTTAATAGTTCAAAAAGAAAACATAAACCTATCCATAATAGCCGATGGTTCAGTCTTATCAAATATGAAACAATCGGATTGCTACTCTCTATTTATGAATATCATGGATAACGCAATCGATGCCGTAAAAGAACTTCCTAAAGATCAACGTGAGATTTCTTTAGCTGTGAGAGAAAGTATGGGAATGATATTAATTCATGAAGTCAATCCATTCAAAGGAACATTAAACTTCAAAGATGGACTTCCACAAACTACCAAAGGAGATTCCATGTATCACGGCTTTGGTACTAAATCCATCAAAGGAATCGTCGATAGTTATTCTGGAGACTGTGAAATATCAATAAAGGATAACAATATATACGTTCTTAACATCCTTCTTCCAAAGAATATGAATCAAAAAGAAAACACCGACCTCAATTGATAGGTCGATGTTTTTATTTCTTATGCTTAGCTAGGATATT
>FR878753.1 GCA_000434395.1 Clostridium sp. CAG:568
CTCACGTGCACTAGAGAGTTTTTAAATATTAAATTGTGTAATTTCTTCGACTAAAATAAGATTGAATTGTATTTTGTTCTAAAGCACAATATGAAAATATAGGATCAAGTGAAATCCTTTCATCATTTCATTTTTTTGATTACCTTAGCAAAGCGGTATATATAGTTAGTCTTTTGAAGTAAATGAATTCTTTGATAGATTTTAAAATAGGAATGTAAAATCTTATATTTTGATAATCTTTAACAATATCAAACTTAACTTAAATAATAAAGTTGTTATTCAATCATTGCAATGATTAAAGCACTTTTTTCTTCTTTATCACAAAAACATATAACAAGATTCCAACAATGATGACTGCTGAAACACTTCCTACAGCAATGCCTATAACTGCACCTGTTGGGAAGTTATTGTTATTATTATTGTCGTTGTTCTTATTTATATCCCTATAAACAGCTGTAAGTGTTTGGCCATTTGTTATTTTATAGGAATAAGATAATTCTGATGTTTCTATTACCATCTCACCATTTTCATTCATCCAACCGATGAATTCTTTTCCTTCTTCTGCTGGTTTAGCTATAAGAGTAATAGTTTGATTTGGATTTACAACAATCCTATCTTCTTTTTGTCCTTCTATACTTCCACCTATGATGGTTAGGACTATTTTCTTTGGAATAACCAATGAAGATTGATTCACCTCATTTTTGTTTTCATCGAAGTATTTCCCACAAACGCTATCGTAGTAATGTGCCTTCATACCTTCTTTGTCGGTAGTAGAGTCTACTTCAGGAATTAATGATCCGTAGTTATGTTCACCTAATTCACCATATTCTTTTCCACATATTGAACACACAGCTTTGCTTATACAGGTTGCTGTTCCACCTGTATGCTCGCCATAATCAAGCTTTTCATCACAACCTGAGCATTCACGCCAGTGATGTATTCCATCAGTCATCCAATCCCCCCAAGTATGGGTGTGGTTTTCACTATTCTTTTCATAATAACAAGTTATTGTAAGACCATCAGATCCAACAGTTTGATTCAATCCATCTATTTTGACCAACTTATATCCATAAAGAGAATCAGGTTTGTTTGTCCAATTGATGGTAGTACCGACAGCAACAGGAATAGTTGCTGTCTCAGTATTTGGAATTTCACTTCCGTTTTCTGACATGTATTTAATGGAGACATTTGCATAAGATTGTGTTTCTGTATTGTCATTAGCAAGGACATTATCGTTTTCATCGGTGACTTCAAATGCTACTGTATCCCCATTTTTTAAAATAGCGTTTGATGGAATTTGATATGTTATTTGACAATTTTGAAGACCGGAGTTCATATCACTTCCTTCGTACTTCATGGCACCTTTTGGCCAGAACTTGCTCTTATCACTCCAAGTAGGAATTGTGTATGTTTGAGTTGTTTCAAGTGTTGTGCCATCACTTGAGGTAGCAACTGTGCCATCGGAATGCCTAATCCATACTTTCATCTTTATCGTACGTTCTACTGTATCAGAAAGGTTTTGAACTATTGTTCTAAGCTCTATCTTTTTGCCTCGCATATAGTTTCCAAATCTATTCTTTCCAGTTCCACTTAGCAATACACTATTTCTATAGTTTGAGAATGAATAGTAACCATTGATTGAAGTGTCTGAGAAATCTGAAAGACTTGTGTATTTATCGTTGAATTCTCTTACTTCAGGATCTGCTACATAAAGGGTATCACCATCTTCCACCAACTGGGACATTCTTTTAAATCCTTGTAGACGGCATACTTCGCAAAACGAATAATTTGTATCACTCATCAAACATTCATAACTGGAATTATAAAGCTCAGATCCATCTTGATGTGGGCAAGTATAAGTTTTTCTAAACCCCAACATCTGTTTCCATTTTACCTTTTCTGGATTGGCAGTATAGGCAACATTTAGTGAAACTAAATCAGTCTGTTCAGATCCTTTTCCTACCATGTATTCATCGCCTAAACCTAAAAGTCCATGTCCTAGTTCGTGGGCAAAGGTTTTTGTCGCACGATAACAATCAGATGGTGATATGAAATACTTAAAACCAAAGTCGAGATTGGTAAAAGCATCTCCAAAGTCTCTGTCTGTATTCACCAATAGGCAAAACTGATTTATATAATTGAAGACATAACGATAAGGAGCATAATCATCTTCATGAATAACATTTGGCTCCGTCTTGTTTGGAACATGTGCATCATGAATCTTTTCTATGAACTCAGGTCCTATACATCTTTCAAAAATATGATTCTTCCAAAAATTGCTGTGCATATTTGTTGAAATCTTTGAAGAGTTATCGTTTCCGACTATCACATCAAAGAATGTGCTTCCTTCATTTTCAAAGCTAGACTCTGATGCTGTACAAAGAGCGTAGACATTAAATCTATCTGCAAAACTTCTATATGGCTCATATTGGAGAGTGCCAGACCATATTCTTTTTACATCACTTATAAATTTGTTTTGTTGATTCTTTGTGTATCCTTCCCCACAAATAACAATAACCATATTTTCATTATCGCTACGAGTTTTTTGTATGGTATACACAGGAATTGTCGGATTAGAATACTTTCCATCCGATGAATAATACTGACCGAGAGTGAGTTTGATGCTTTCTTCAGTACTCACATTCCATTCTTGATTGATGTCGTCTTTAGGCTCTTCTATTGTATAGTCAGCTTCGACTTTATTAGGAGCCGATCCGACATATGGATTTGTAGATGTTCCATCACCTGAGGAGGTTAGAAAATAATCTGTATCAAGATAGAAAGCAGGTCTTACTCCTATGTAGTATTGACTAGGTGCTTCTCTTCCTATAGAACCATTGTTATGTACATAACGCATATCGTGGTTACAATCAGTAATTGGAGTTCTCAACCAATATGGCCATTTAGACCCATCGTTGTTTCTTCCTATATAGTAGTCATTAAGATTAGCCCAAACCTTGTTGACTTGTTTAACATCGAGTAAAAATACTTTTTCTGTTGAATTTACATAATAGGCATCATCAAAGTTATTAGCTACACTTTGGATATCTGAGTGGTAATCTAAATCCGAATGAGATTCTCCTTCATGAATTCCACAATTGTATTCAGGATGAGAAACTATAGATTTTTGTGTTGCAGTCTTCATAGCAGCTATCTCATTCTTTTCAAAAGAATTTAAGAATCCTGCTTTCCCATCATATTCATTTCCTGCTACGTATCCACTCTTTGGTGGATTTCCACATAACCATTTCACTTCTGAGGCTATTGATGTAGAGTTAAGCCATGATCTCATGTTGCTATCTACCCAATAATTAGATCCATAGGTATCACGTTTGTAGTTTCGACTATGCGATTTAGTCTTTGAATTGTCGCTAGTCATAGCATCATAAGGAAGAGTATCGACGATCTTGTCTGCAAGGAACAATGGCCCGTTATCATCTATGTCGACACATCTCCAAACAATGTTCTTATCTTCGTATTTACCTAAGCTAATATAAGACCCGATAGTAATGGATGGTTTTGTTAATTTATTTTGATTTAAAGCATCTTTAGGTCCTAATTCATTAGATTTTGAATCTTTAAGACTACTCTTATACTCACCAACACTATTTGTTTCATGGATACTATTCTTATTATTTATTGTCTCACCTCCTATAAAGGCAAAGACAAGTTGAAATAAAAGCATAAATGCTATATTTTTTCTAATTAATGTACATTTTTTTGTTTTCTTCATAAAAAGTCTATTTTTCCTTTTCGACATAAAAGCACATGTTTTCAAAGTGCTTAAATCATAATAAATATTATTAGCTTTAACTAGTCTTACTTGTTAGCTTTAAATGTGATATTAGCCTTAGATCCATCCATAGAATTCAATTTGAATGTATAGTTAATCTTAGACCCATTGTCGTCATATATACTAGATTTACTAGTTTGACCTACACCTAAAGTATAACTAGATGAAGTTAGTTTCTCTAATTCTATTAGATTTACTCCTGTGTAATAAGCTTCACCGTGATCGTTTGTCGTGAATAAATCTAAACCTGTTTGCCCATTGTATTTATAACTAATAAGCTGAGCATCGACATGATATAAGACAAGGCCTTCACTAAATGAATAGTTTGATTTGGCATTAATTCCAGATTTGGTGTAATACATCATTACCCAATACTCTTGGTAACATCCCAAGGTCGCATCCCAGTTGTTGGCTATTATATATGTATCTCCACCACTTTCGAAAGCATTCAAATCTAAGGTTACAGTATCAGTAGCAGTTATCAATTTAGAACTTGTCAACCATCCGTAATTGAATTTGGTGTATGGATTTTGATCACCGAAATATGAATCCATTATATCATCTCCATTTAGAAGGACGTCTTTATCAGTATAAGATGCATCGTAATAATCTTCAGCACCTAGGACATGTCCAAACTCATGTGTGAAAGTATAGGTATTAGTAGGAGTTGTTCCGTTATCGTATCCTGAATCTGTTTCATATAAGAAATCATAAGGACACCATAAGTAATCGTTGATATAGTAATTGTCACCATATGTGTTATCAGTTATATCCCAGTATCTATATGCCCATTGGAGAATTGATTCATCCGGGTTGCCTATCTTTATAGTCGGTACGATGACTACAGCATCTATCATTCCGTTATTGTCCGAATCGAAGTGTGAAAAATCAATATCGCTGCTATTTGCCTTTAAGATGCTGTTGACAATAGCCATATCGGTATTGGAACTACTGTTCTTTTTATCTTGATTTATGTAATATGTACTAGATTTACTTGGCTTATACCACTTTGTTCCACCACCCATTATTTCAAAATTTAGATTTAGCTTTCCGTTGCTTGATAAGTTGTAATACTTGGAGACAGACATTCCGAATTTTAAGGATTCCTCTCCATCTCCACCATTTAAGGCTAAATCCAAAGAACTTAGACTTTGCTTGGAAGTATGAAGTTTATCTGAGAATTCAACTGGAATCACTAATACATTTACATTGCCTGTGGTTGTACATCCGCCTTCATATGTTGAAAGATTGGATATGTTTTTAGCTTTAGTAGCTTTGGTGAAATCTACGTTGTAATAGCCATTACTATTTCTATAGTTCTCTATTCCCTTTCCCTTGTTTGTATAGATGACTTTGTTTGAAACATCATCCCAATTAGAAGGAATGGTCTGGCTAGGAACATCACCAGGTTTATCATCTGCTTTATTCGCTTTATGAATCTCAAAGGAAATTTTGTTTCCACCATCTTCATAGTTGACGGTCAATGAGATGGTATCATCAGCTAAGGTTATTTTATGGGAGTAAGAATCTTCCGTTGAATTACTGACTTCATATGTAGTTTTTAAAAGACTCAAGTAACTATTAATATCGTCAGCTGTCAAACCATTGAATTCACCTTTGAGGTAATTTTCTTTAGTCCCTTCAACTAGTTCTATTTTATAGTTATAACAAGGAGCAAAAGGAATGGTGGTTCCTATTGTATTTTTTTGTAATTCTTTATCTTCTTCACTGAAATCAGTGTATTTATGTTCTGCATTTGTTGATGAAGTAGTTGTATCTTTATCTGTTGGAGTTGTTGGTGTAATAGTATTGGTAGAACCTGGAGTTGATGATGGTATAGTAGTTTCACCTTTTCCGCATCCACTCAAAGTTAAGATGCATAATAAAAGACTTAGTGAAGCCTTGATTGTTTTTTTCATGTAAAATTCTCCTAAGGATGAAATTATATAATTAATCCCTTAATTTTCATTTATGAAAAAGATTAGTATTTCGGTAATTCATTTATTTATATTTTAGATATTCATAGTAGTGATAAAACAAAAAAGTCAGAGCAAAAGGAGGATTGTTTATGAGGAAAGATCACAACATTTTCTATTTAGCCTTATATGTAGGGAGTGCAGTAGGAATGGTAGGAAGTGGCATTGCTGTTTTCCTATATCAAATGCTTGGAAGTCACACTGATCTCTTAAATCTTTTATTTGGTTTATTCGTTCTCTTTTTCTTTGTGTTTCTCATCGTTAACATCGCTTCATTCATCAAAATCTTAATGATTCTATACAAGGGCAAAAAAACTGATAAAAGCGTCGATGATAACGAAAAATAGACGAATAAAAAAAGCAGCTTGCAAGCCCGAAAACTTGCACGCTGCCTCCTGAAAAATCTATGATTTTATATCTTTGCGTAAGTACGGTTCATACAACAGGTAAATGCCGATTTTCGACCCTGTCCATAGTGTTATTCTAAATTTTCGCAAGCGTTGCAAGGAAAAACGGAAGATACCGGATGATTACGACATTTGCTTCCACTGAAGCGCCAAACGGGGTGCCGACTTTTGCTCTTGCGAGATAGACACCGATTATGCAGACTGCCGTTGCCTAAGCAGTCTTGTTATTTTTTTGCCTTAGTCCCTGGCGCAGTGCGCAGCTCCTGCCGAATTTTTCGAAAGCGTTCCGGGACTTTGGAAAGCTCCATCTTTTGCGGCACGTCGACCGTACCCGCTTTCTTTGCAGTTTCGTAATACCAGCACTTGTAGTCTACCATTTCCATGGTGTGCTGTAATTCCATCATCTGCTGTTTCAGGACTTCTTGTTGGCGGTGGAACATGGCAAGTCGAAGATCGATAGTGTCATCCCCTTGCAGTGTCATTTCGATGTACTGCCGGATGTCTTTGATGGACAATCCGGCTTTTTTCATGCAGCCGATGACCTGCAGCCATTCAATATCCGATTCCTGAAACATACGAATACCGCCAGAGGAACGCTCCACAAAGGGCAGCAGCCCCTCTTTGTCGTAGTAGCGCAAAGTGGATGCTGTAACCCCCAGCAGCTTCGCCATTTCTCCCACCGTGTAAACCATTTGAAACCCCCTCCGAAAAAATTTTTAAAACCCTCTTGACTTAAAGTGCACTTTAAGTTGTAGGATTTACATGAAGTTTAGAGGTAGCTTACTTCCAAACAGAGAATTTGTCAATCGCAAGGAGGAAAATTAGACATGAATAGGCCTTATATTTTCTGCCACATGATGACCGCTTTGGACGGAAAGATCATGGGCAGTTACATGGAAACGCCGCAGGGCAGCGCGGCGGGCGATGTGTTTTATGACATCGCCTTTGGAAAAGAACCTTTTTATCATCATCAGGGTTGGCTGTCCGGCAGAGTGACAACGGACGATAATTTCACCTTTTATAAAAAGCCGGATCTGGACGAAAATGCACCAGCTGTTCCGGCAGGTGATTTCATTGCGCAGCCGGACTTCGGAATGTTCTATGTTTCCGTAGATCCTCACGGCAAGCTTGGGTGGGAAAGCAGTACCCTGCACTATGGAGACACCATCGCCCATGTCGTCGAGGTGCTGACAGAACAGGTCGGCAACGCCTATAGATCATTTTTGAGGAAGAAGGGAATTTCTTATATTATCGCGGGCAAAACGGAACTGGATTACGGTTTGGCTCTTTCCAAGTTGAAAGAGAAATTCAATATTGAGACCCTGATGCTGGGCGGTGGCGGCATACTGAACTGGTCGTTCCTGCAAGCAGGGATGTGCGATGAAATCAGCATCGTGGTGACAGCAGCGGCAGACGGGAGCCCGGATACACCGCCGGTTTTCCGAGCCAAAAAAGGCCTGTCGGAAAACAAGGCTCTTGCCTTCACGCTGAAAGAGGCAAAGGTCATGGACGGCGGGGCAGTCTGGCTACGCTATACAGTCAATCACTGATCCTTCACAGGAGGTTTTTATTATGAAGTATGAACGCAAAGAAGAGTTTGAGAAGATCAATGTATTCGGCACGGGAACGGCAAATACCGCTTATGCTCAGTTTTTCATTGGTAATTCGTTTCTAAATCCGCTAACAGACCCGAAAGGCGGTTTGTTTGTCGCCAATGTGACCTTCGAGCCGGGGTGCCGCAATAACTGGCATATTCATCATGCAGACAAAGGCGGCGGTCAGCTTTTGATCTGCACGGCTGGTGAAGGCTGGTATCAGGAAGAAGGCAAGCCCGCTGTCAGTCTGCATGAGGGCAGCGTCGTAATGGTTCCCGCCAATGTCAAGCACTGGCATGGTGCGAAAAAGGATAGCTGGTTCAGCCATATCGCCGTGCAGATTCCCGGTGAGCAATGCTGGAATGAGTGGTGTGAGCCGGTATCCGATGAAGAATACGCAAAACTGTAAAGGAGGAATGGAATATGGCAATCAAACAGACGGCGGGCAGAGATGCCTTGGGCGAATTTGCCCCAAAATTTGCGGAACTGAACGATGATGTGCTCTTTGGCGAGGTCTGGAGTCGAGAGGAGCAGCTCAGTCTCCGCGACCGCTCCCTTGTGACTATCGTTGCGCTGATGGCCCAGGGGCTTATTGATGAAAGCTTCCGCTATCACTTGATGATGGCAAAGAAGAACGGAATTACAAAGGATGAAATTGCGGAGATCGTGACCCATGCAGCCTTCTACTGCGGCTGGCCCAAGGCGTGGGCGGTTTTCCGCATGGCAAAGGAAATCTGGAGCGAGGAGGAGAAACAATGATTTTGAATGAAACTTTCCCGTTGGCTAACGGTGTTCAGATTCCCAAGCTGGGACTGGGCACCTGGTTTATTGACGATGCTAAGGCAGCGGAAGCCGTTCGTGCGGCGGTCAAGCTGGGCTATCGCCTGATCGACACCGCACAGGCTTATGGAAATGAGCGCGGTGTCGGTGAGGGCGTACGCACCTGTGGCGTACACCGGGAAGCGCTGTTCGTTGCCAGTAAGGTCGCGGCAGAGTTGAAAACTTATGATGATGCGGCAAAGTCCATTGATGAAACGCTGAAAAAGATGGGGCTTGACTATCTTGACCAGATGATCATTCATTCTCCCCAGCCGTGGAACGAGTTTCGTTTGGAGAAGCGATATTATGAAGAAAACAAAGAGGTCTGGCGTGCGCTAGAAGATGCACAGGCGGCAGGCAAGGTTAAGGTCATCGGCGTGTCCAATTTTTTGAAAGAAGATCTTGAAAACCTGCTCAGTTCTTGCCGCGTAAAGCCCATGGTCAATCAGATCCTCCTGCACATCAGCAACACCGATTTGGCATTGGTGAACTTCTGCAAAACGCAGGGCATTCAGGTGGAGGCATACTCTCCCATTGCTCACGGCGAGGCGCTGAAAAATCCGGCGATTGTGGAGATGGCAAAGAAGTATGGCGTATCCGCCGCTCAGCTCTGCATCCGTTATGTTCTTCAGCTTGGAGCCGTTGCACTTCCCAAGACAGCAAATCCTACCCACATGGCAAACAATGCAGACGTGAATTTTACAATCTCCGAGGAAGATATGGAGGCTCTCAAAAATATGGAACACATCGCTGACTACGGTGAATTTAACGTATTTCCCGTGTTCAGTGGAAAGCCTCTGGTATGAGGAAGGAAACATGAAATGAAAACTTTGATTTTGTATCCTAAACTTTTCACGATTTATACT